>CAYSCC010000140.1:0-5205 GCA_964429375.1 uncultured Chakrabartia sp. | reverse complement strand
TTGTCATCACTGCCATGCACGATGACCTGAACAAATGCCCCTGTGTATGGCTCAGCTTCCCATGGAGCTGTCGTCTCGCAGGCCTTGAGCCGCACGACGACATCGCCAATCCGCACTGCCTGTCCCGGCTTCAGGATAAGATCTCGGTGCAGCCCGTTCCGTTTGTTGAGAATGCCGAGCGTGGCAACACGTTCAGCCATTGGGGTTTCCCTGCCAACAACAACCGGAGGGGCTGGCTTTGGCAAAGGTGCCTCTATCTTGGCAGGAACGGCGTCTGCCGCGTTACCCGATGTCGAATTCTCAATCTGGGCAATGCCCTGCCAAGCCGCGAGCCCGGCGATCAACCCGCCAGCCACCCAGAACGCAGGTCGTTTCATCCCTGATCGGGGGTCCAGGCTTGATAGTCTCCCGTTGCCGCGGCCCGTTCGCCGCCGGCTTCAGGCGCGCCTGCTGGTCGATAGGCCTGCACCGTCCCCGTCAGGTTTCGGCTGGGCGGCTTTTGCCAGAGGCGTGCGGGAGGAAGGGCATCCTCCGGAACATCGTCAATCATGTGGTGCAGCCAGCCATGCCATTCAGGCGGGACCCGGCTTGCATCGTTCAATCCATTATACATCACCCACCGGCGGGTGAGGCCGCCAACCGTATGGCCGCCCTCATAATAGATATTGCCGTCGGCATCCTGGCCAACGCGCTTGCCCTTGGTCGCGGTGCCAAGCCACGTTCCGAACGTCGCGCCTTCCCACCAGGTGAAGATGTTCTTGAATATGCCCATGAAGGCGCGATTACTCGTGCCAGTGGATTCGTGCAACCGGTGATGGACGGTTTGCCGTTCATCAAGAGCTGGCAAAGCAGGGCGCCACTGCCGCAGCCGTCATCGGAGCATGTTTCAGGCATGGCCGCTGTCAACAGAAAGCAGCCGCGGATCAATCCCCTGGGCTTCAAAGGCGGCTGCCCAACGTTCCCCGACCGGCATGTCGTAAAGCAGTGTTTCATTGGCTTCGGCCACGTGCCAGCCGTGGCGGTGCATCTCGTCGTCGAGCTGGTCGGGCCCCCAACCCGCATAGCCCAGTGCAACCAGCCAGCGTCGCGGACCCTTGTCAGTTCCGATGACGCGCAAGACGTCGAGTGTGGCCGTCAGACCCCAAAGGTTGCCAACCTGCATGCTGTCCTGCCCGCTCCAATCGAGCGAATGAAGGACGAATCCCCGTTGCGGCTCGACCGGGCCTCCAGCATGGATTGGCACGTCAGGTACGGCGCCGGGGTCAATTCCGAACTGGCCAAGCATGCTGTGCAGGCCAAGGCGTGGCATGATCCGCCCAATGCCTATGCCAAGCGCGCCGTTTTCGTCATGCTGGCACATTGCGATAACAGACCGTTCAAAGCGCGGATCGCCAATGCCGGGCATGGCTAACAGCAGCTTGCCAGTCAGAAAAGGGGGACTCGCAGCCATGACAGCGTGCAAGATTGATCAACAGCGAACGGATTGTCCAGCGCCCACTTGCAATCATGCGCGGTTGGACCCAGAGAAAAGCCAGCCTGCGATATTTTGAACTGAAAGGATATGCGATGACCATTTCTGTTGGAGACCGGATCCCGTCGACCAATTTCGTGCAGCCAACGGCGGATGGACCGTCCGGCGTTGCGAGCGATGACTTCTTCAAGGGCAAGCGCGTCGCGCTGTTTTCCGTTCCAGGCGCCTTTACCCCAACCTGCTCGGCCAAGCATTTGCCGGGCTTTGTGGAACATGCTGCCGAACTGAAGGCCAAGGGCATTGATGAAATTGCCTGCACCGCGGTCAACGATGCTTTTGTCATGGGTGCCTGGGGCAAAGCTTCGGGCGTCGACGGCAAGGTGACAATGCTGGCTGATGGCAATGGCGATTTCGTCAAAGCAGTCGGGCTCGAAATGGATGGCTCCAAATTTGGCATGGGCCCTCGCGGTCAGCGGTTCGCCATGGTCGTGAATGATGGAACCGTTGAGCATCTTTTTGTCGAAGGGCCTGGCGAGTTCCGCGTCAGTTCTGCCGAATACATGCTTGAAAACATCTGACCGGCGCAAGGGCGCTCACATCGCAGGGTGCCTTCGCCCGGGCGGGAGCCTTGAAGCTGTCATCTTCCACGCGTAAGCATGGGCGATGGTAGAGACATGCGCAGGAAAAGCTGGCGCAGCGATCGTCGCTGAACTCGATCTGTTGTTCTGTGCGGCGGTCGCCAGGCTCCGCAAGGCCATTGAGGTTTTTGTCGAAACAGGCGTGCCGCCTGACCCTTCGGCGCGCCACGATGGCAGTTTTGCCTATCCGGAGATCAGGCTTCACTACAAGGGCGATGAAGCCCTGTCGCCTCCACTGCGGTCCTTCGGGCGGCTGACCGAGGCTGGTGACTATGTAACGAGCGTGACCAAGCCCTCATTGTTTGCGGACTATCTGGCCGAACAGATCGACATCCTGATTGCAGACTATGGCGTAGAGGTCTTTGCCGGTCCGGGACGGCAGGAAATTCCCTTTCCCTACGTGCTGGACGCCAACGATGATCTTGCCGATGTCCGCGCAAAGGATCTCTCGCGCTGGTTCCCGACAACGGAGCTGGCCTATATCGGCGATGAGGTTGCGGACGGTCTTTTCGTGCATGGTCTGGATGATGCGCGCCCGCTCGCTCTGTTTGATGGTCTGCGCACCGATTTTTCCCTCGCGCGGTTGCGTCATTATACTGGCACCCCGCCCGAAGACTTTCAGCGCTATGTGCTGTTCACAAACTACCATCGCTACGTCGATGAATTTGTGAACTGGAGTTGCGCGCAGATTGGCAATGGCGGGCAATATACCAGCTTGTCCTGCCCTGGCGGTGTGGTCGTGACGGAACAGACGGACGACCCTCATTCGGTCGTGGCTGACAGTGCATGGCGGCGGCACCAGATGCCAGCCTGGCATCTCACGGCGCCCGATGGGGCGGGCATCACGCTGGTCAATATTGGCGTTGGGCCGTCCAATGCGAAGACGATTACCGATCATATGGCCGTTCTGCGCCCCGAGGCATGGTTGATGATCGGTCATTGCGGGGGTCTTCGGCCGAGCCAGCGGATCGGTGACTATGTGCTTGCACACGCTTATCTCCGTGACGATCATGTCCTTGATGACATGCTTCCCCCGGAGATCCCCATTCCGCCCATCGCCGAGGTGCAGCAGGCACTGGCGCGTGCAGCCGAGCTGGTTTCGGGCGAAAGTGGGGAAAAACTAAAAAGCCGCTTGCGCACGGGGACCATCGTGACGACCGATGACCGGAACTGGGAACTGCGCTATTCCAAGTCCGCGCTCCGCTTCAGCCAGTCTCGTGCCGTTGGGATCGACATGGAATCTGCGACCATCGCGGCTCAGGGCTATCGATTCCGTGTCCCGTACGGGACCCTGCTTTGCGTCTCAGACAAGCCCATGCATGGTGAACTGAAGCTGCCCGGACAGGCAAACCGATTCTATGAAAGGGCCATTGCCGAACACATGCTGATCGGGATTGAAGCCTGTCGGCAGTTGAAGGCCGAAGGCCCGAAACTGCACAGCCGCAAGCTTCGGGCCTTCAATGAGCCGCCGTTCCGATAGGCTTACCAGCCGCAGGGCTTGCCCTTGTTCTGCTTCTGCAGCCACGCCATCAGAGGCTTGAAATAGGCAACCATGGCTGTGCCATCCATTTCGCGGCTGCCGGTGAACGCTTGCAGCGCGTCTGGCCAGGGCTTGGACGCGCCCATAGCCAGCATGGCGTTCAGCCGGGCACCGACATCCTTGTTGCCGTAGAAGGAACAGCGGTGCAGCGGGCCTTTCCACTTCGCAATGTCGCAGGCCGCCTTGTAGAACTGGAACTGCAGGATCCGAGCGAGGAAATAGCGGGTGTACGGCACATTTCCGGGGACATGATATTTGGCGCCTGCATCAAAATTCGTCTCGTCGCGCGGGACGGGTGGAATGATGCCCTGATACTTCAGACGCAGGTCGGTCCAGGCCTTGTTGTATTGGCCCGTGGGCGTCTTTCCTGAATAAATGTCCCAGCGATACTTGTCGACCAACAGGCCAAAGGGAAGGAAGGCCACCTTGTCCATCGCCTGACGGAGGAGAAGGCCGACATCCTTGTCGGCACTCGGCACCTTGTCTGGCTCGAGAAGGCCGATCTGAACAAGATACTGCGGCGTGATCGACAATGCGATGAAATCGCCGATCGCCTCGTGAAATCCGTCATTGGCGCCGTTCAGATAAAGCAGGGGCTGCTTGTTGTAGGCGCGCTGATAGAAATTGTGGCCAAGTTCGTGATGGATCGTGCGGAAGTCGTCCGCATTGACCTTTGTGCACATCTTTATCCGAAGGTCATCGACATTATCGATGTCCCAGGCGCTTGCATGGCACACAACCTCGCGGTCTGCAGGCTTGGTGATCTGCGAACGCTGCCAGAATGTATCCGGCAGCAGGGCAAAGCCCAAAGACGTGTAGAATCCTTCACCAACGCGAACCATTTTGACGGCGTCATAGCCCTTCGCCTTGAGCAGTTCTCCGGTATCATATCCAATGTCGCCCGCGCCCTTTGGCGCAACGATGTCGTAGATGTTGCCCCATTCCTGGGCCCACATGTTGCCAAGCAGGTCCGCGCGGATCGGGCCGGTCTTGGCCTGGACGGCATCGCCATATTTTTCATTGAGCTTGGTCCGCGTGTAGCAGTGCAGCTGGTCATACAGCGGCTTCACCTGCGCCCAGAGCTTGTCTGTCAGCTTGGCGAACTCATCTGCAGGCATGTCATATTGCGAACGCCACATTGCGCCCACATCGGCATAGCCAAGCTCGCGCGCTCCGGCATTCGCAATCTCGACCTCGCGGGCATAGTCGGCGCGCATCGGGCTGCCGACATTGTTGTTCCAACTTGCCCACATTTCCTTGAGCAGGTCAGGGTCGCGGTTGGTACCCATTTCCGCTTCAATGTCGGAGCCGCTGATGGGCTGCCCCTTGAGCGTGCCCTTGCCCTTTCCGTAGGTGGACTGAAGCCTGGTTGCGATGGTGTTCAGTTCGACTGCAGCACCTTCGGTCGTGGGTGCCGGAAGCGTCAACCCGCCACGCAGGAAGTCCAGCTTGCGCTTGGTGTCGTAGGACAGGTTCGGGATGGCCTGATACTTGGCCGCTTCGGTCGCATAGCGGACGCCCAGCTCGGTTCCCTGCGCACCCACGCGTGATGCCAC
>CAYSCC010000139.1:0-5214 GCA_964429375.1 uncultured Chakrabartia sp. | reverse complement strand
ACAAGAATCCGGACAGCATCACCGCTGTCCAGAATGGGCCGAATGGATCGGGCTGTCATGCCTGCCTTGAGAGCGATCTGGGCACCCGCGGAAATACTGACGCAGAACAGGATCAAGGCAAGTGTGGCAATGCGCATTAAGACTGTTTCCCCGGCCCTGACGATTGCAGGACCGCCCGTCCCCCGGCGCGTATCCCTGAACGACAGCAGAATGCTACAGAAACGGGCATTGTTGCAACAGCAACCTTGGAGATTGAACACGCACGGGCCGAACGGTTGGGCTCAGGGAATGCGGACGGCCTTGAAACCGGGATTGCGCGCAAGGACCGGGCCGGTCCACTCTGTATTGCCGTCCAATATGGCATAACGCGCGCCAAGGCTGCGGGCAGCGGCAAGTGCCGGCCTGGCACGGTGATTGTCTTCCATTTGGCGCAAGGCCACGAAGCCGGTTCCAGTCGTCGGCCCATAGAGCCTGTCCATCCGGCGCTGCCATTCGAGCATGGCCTTGTCCTCAAAGGGAATGGAGGTGAAGTCGACAAGGACAGCCCTGCGAGAAATCAGCCGGAACGACTCCAAGTCGGGAGGGGTCAGCCATATGGACCCGGGTGGGCTCGCAGCCGCCGCCTTTCGGGCAATGTCTGCTGCATCATCGTGATGATCCTGCCAGTCATAGCTTGCCGCGAGGTCTTTCTTGCCGAGAAAGCCGTTCGTGCGCGTGGCATGGCCGAAACCCACAAACGTCAGGCAGACACCTGCTGCTCCCGCCAGCGCGAATCGGCCGGGCAGCTGCATGACATAGACAAGGGCCATGATGGCGCAGGCGGCCGCCAGGCGCAGGGCCTGCTTGTCGATGCCGTACCTGTGCTGGAAATAGAGGCTGAGCCCGAGGGTCCCCAGGACCAGAATCGCAGCAAGCGCCTTGCGGGGTCGCACGACAGAAATGACTGCTGCCGTGACGAGGACCAAGGCCATGGCACGGGGCTGCGCATCCGCGTTCACGCTGACGAGCGTTGCCGCAAGGACAAGATGGGCGGGCGTTGGCGCCATGAGCCACTGGCCGATCAGCCAGCCAAGCAGAAGAAAGCCCACCCATTTGACGAGTAGTAGCATCCGGAACACCTGCGCGGTCACCCAGACCCTGTTGTGGGCAATATCGACGAACCACAGGCTGGCCAGGCAGATTGCGACAACCATAAGGGCCATCAGGCCGAGCGCCACACGCTCCCGCGATGCTCCAAGCCGGCGGATCGCAAGACCATAGACTGCAGCCGTGCCTGCCAGGAACAGTGCAGCATGAAACCACGCCATGTGAGGGAAATCGAGCCCCAGATAATGATGCGGCGCGCGCCGGTGGGCAAGGATGTCAAAAAAGCTGCCGTCCGGCATCCTGAAGGAAGTCGCACCCAGATTGGGCAGGCCCCATGCGATGACCATGGCAACAAGGAACAAGACGCCAGGTATGACAAACGGTCGAATGGCGTTCAGGGAGCGGTCCCGCGCAATGGCCGCAACGCCAATCGCGAAAAATGCGACGGAGGCAATTTCGACTCCGAGCGTGGGATGCGTGATACCCCCCAGTATGAAGCACGCCGTTCCGGCCAGCTCCTGCCTGAGAAAGAGCAGGGTGACGCCTGACAGTCCCATCGCAATGGCGAAATTTGCTGGCTGATAGCTGTCGAAATTGAGGTAACCGGCAAAGCCAAGGGAAAAGCTGCTGTTGAGGATGACCATGGCCGCCGTAGCTGCTGCCCCCGTGGCCGATGCACAGAGAAACCGTCTTGCCGCCACGAAACTTGTGACGCCAAGAATCACATTGCTCAAGAAGGCCGCAATATGGACGGCGGCGGCGAGCGAAGTCGCGTCTGCCAGCCAAGCCATGGCGGCGGCATAATAGTAACGGGGCTGGCCAAGGTGGGCCGCGCTGTCGACATAGAAATCGCCACGCGCAAACAAGGGGTCCCGTATCCGCTCAATCAGGGCGAATTGCTCGACCTGGTTTCCAACCCCAAATTGCGCAGCGTAGAGCGGCAGGAGCGCGACCAAACCAAGGAATGCCAAATCGCGCCATTCAATGGCCGTCGAGACTGCGCTTGGGCTTGCCGCCGAGACGCTCGGACCTGAAATGCTGGCCATCACTTTCCCAAATGCCATTGCGGCGCTGACTGCTGGACACCGGCTGCCTGCCTCGCAGCTTCAGACATGTCCAGTCAATACGCGCCGCTGTCGCCTTCAATGTTCACGAAAATCTAATGGTCTCTATGCTAGGGGCCGGGAAATGCAGTATGTGGGCATCGCAATCGAAGGTTGCGGTCCCGCGTACAAGGGGTGTGCATTGTCAGGGGCCGGGAATCTATCAGAATGAAGTGCGTTATTCTCGCTGGGGGTCTTGGAACGCGGATCGCCGAGGAAACCGGGCAGATTCCCAAGCCGATGGTTCTGATCGGAGGTCGCCCGATCCTGTGGCATGTGATGAAGATCTATGCCTCGCACGGCATTACTGACTTCATCATTTGTCTCGGCTATCGCGGCTATGTGATCAAGGAATATTTTGCCAACTATTTCCTCCACATGTCCGACGTCACAATCGATCTGGCGTCTGGCGAACGGCACATCCATCAAACACAATCGGAACCATGGAAGGTGACGCTCATCGATACGGGGGAATCCAGTATGACTGGGGGCCGCGTGCGCCGGATCCTGCCGTTTGTGAAGGACGATGATTGTTTCTGCCTGACTTACGGCGACGGCGTCGGGAATGTGGATGTCACAAAGTTGATCGACTTTCACCGGGGGCATGGGAAGAAGGCAACCGTGACTGCGGTGGCACCACCGCGCCGGTTTGGGCAGATCAATCTTGAACGCAGCAAGGTCACGGACTTTTCCGAAAAGCCTGTTGGCGAGGGAGGCCTGATCAACGGGGGCTTCTTTGTCCTGCACCCATCCATCGGCGCCTATCTCGACGGCGATGATACGATCTGGGAACAGGGCCCCCTGCAGGCCCTTGCGGCGGGAGGCGAACTGATGGCCTTCGAACACAAGGGATTCTGGCAGCCGATGGATACTCTGCGTGAACGGCAGGAGCTCGAAGCGCACTGGGCAACGGGACGGGCCCCCTGGAAGACCTGGGCGTGAACGCCGAATTCTGGCGCGGTCGCCGCGTCCTTGTAACAGGCCACACCGGCTTCAAGGGAGCATGGCTCAGCCGCTGGCTGGAGCTGGCAGGAGCTGATGTTTCCGGTCTTTCCCTGGCGCCTGAAGGAGTCCCGAACCTCTGGACGCTCCTCGACTGCAAGCGCGTCCGGAGCCATATTGGCGATATCAACGACCCTGCAGTGATTGCCCGCGTGCTGGACGAGGATCAGCCCGAGGTCATCTTGCACCTGGCTGCCCAATCGCTGGTTCGACGCTCTTACATGGCGCCGATCGAAACCTTTACGACGAACGTCATCGGGACCGTCAACCTGCTGCATCTGGCATCCAAGGTGGCTTCCGTCCGCGGCATTGTCGTTGTCACTTCCGACAAATGTTACGAAAATTTCGAAACCGGGCAGGCCTATCACGAGAATGACCGGATGGGCGGTCGGGATCCCTATTCTGCCTCAAAGGGGTGCGCGGAACTCGCAACAGCCGCAATGCGGGCCAGTTATTTCCAGCCTTATGCCGCTGGCGGCTCCGCCGCCCGGGTGGCGACGGCCCGTGCCGGAAATGTCATTGGCGGCGGCGACTGGTCCGAGGACCGGCTGGTCCCCGATATCGTGCGGGGATGCCTTTCGCCGGATGCGATGGTGGCGTTGCGGTCGCCCGCGTCTGTTCGCCCTTGGCAACATGTGCTTGAACCGTTGCGCGGCTATCTCATGCTTGCCGAACAGTTGGTAGCGGGGGCGGAGGGCACGGATTCGGCCTGGAATTTCGGACCGGATGATAGTGAGGCCCGCCCCGTCTTGGACGTTGCAAACGCGATTGTCGCCGGTCTCGGGCAGGGACGGGTCGAAACTCCGGAACGGCCGGCAGACCTTCACGAGGCAAAGCTGCTCCACATTGACAGTGCCAAGGCACGCGAGCTGGGCTGGGCTCCAGCACTCGACTTTGAACGGACAATCCGGATGACCGCCCACTGGTACAGGCGCTGGTCGCAGGGCGAAGACGCTGCCAGCCTTTGCGCAGAACAGATTGAGGAATACATGTCATTATGCGGATGCGAGAAATGACGGCTGTGCCATCCTGCCGCCACTGCGGGGCGCCGCTGACACGAACTCTTGTCGACCTTGGCCTGTCGCCTCTGGCCAATTCCTACGTTGTGCCGGACCGCGTCGATGTGCCGTGCCCCCAGTACCCGTTGCATGCACGCGTGTGCGACCAGTGCCTGCTCGTGCAGGTTGAGGACGCGGTGTCGGCTTCGAGCATCTTTTCAGCTCAATATGCCTATTTCTCCAGCTTTTCGGACAGCTGGCTCAAACATTGCGAACGATATGCGAACATGATGATCCGGCGCTTCGGCCTTGGCCCGCGGTCGCTCGTGGCTGAGATCGCGTCAAATGACGGCTATCTTCTGCAATATTTCCTGGCGCGGCAGGTGCCGGTGCTCGGCATTGAACCGACGGCCAACACGGCAGCTGTGGCGCGGGACAGGGGAATTCCGACCCTCGTCGAATTCTTCGGGAGTGCGCTTGCGGAGCGGCTTGTGGGCGAAGGCGTGCGACCGGATCTCATTTGCTCTGCCAATGTGCTGGCGCACGTTCCCGACATCAACGATTTCGTGCGGGGCATTTCGCTGCTTCTGTCGGGAGATGCGATCTACACAGTCGAATTTCCACACCTCAAGAACCTCATCGAACAGGTCCAGTTCGACACCATTTATCACGAGCATTACACCTATCTGTCGCTCGGTGTCTTGGTGCGCATTTTTGGTGACTTTGGCCTGCGCGTGTTCGACGTGGAGGCCTTGCCGACCCATGGCGGATCATTGAGGGTCTTCGCTTGCCTTGCGGGTAGCCGGCACGACACCACGCCTGCGGTTGCAGATATGCTTGCACAGGAAAGCGCGGCTGGGCTCGATCGACCGGAAGGCTACGACGGTTTTACCGTGCAGGTTGAACAGGTCCGTCGTGAACTCAAAGCATTCCTTGGACAGGCAAAGGCCGATGGCAAGACCGTGGCGGCTTATGGCGCGGCGGCCAAGGGCAACACGCTGCTGAACTATTGCGGCGTTGGCAGG
>CAYSCC010000138.1:0-5226 GCA_964429375.1 uncultured Chakrabartia sp. | reverse complement strand
GGCGGAATGGGCCTGATCAGGAATGCGATCGAACAGGGGCGCCAGGCCGTTCGCCATTGTGCTGCACGCGCGCGCGCTGTTGACGAAGGCCCCGGCGTGCTGGACCTGCTGATCGTAGGCGCCGGGCCAGCCGGCCTGTCGGCTGCATTGGGGGCGACCGAACTGAAGCTTGATTTCAGGATCGTGGAGCAGGACACGCTGGGCGGCACCGTGGCGCACTTCCCGCGCGGGAAGCTGGTCATGACGGCGCCTGCCGAACTGCCACTCGTGGGCAAGATCGCCTTTGGCGAAATCAGCAAGGAAAAGCTGCTGCAGTTCTGGCAGGGGGTGGTGGCAGACACGGGGCTGGATATCTCCTTTGAGGAAAGGGTTGAATCGGTTTCGAAGGAAGGCGGGCTGTTCAGGGTTGTGACGAACCGGACGGACTATCGCGCAAAAACGGTTCTGCTTGCGATTGGTCGGCGTGGGACACCGCGCCCGCTCAACGTGCCGGGAGAAGACAATCCAAAAGTGGTCTATCGCCTTGTCGATCCCGCGCAATATCAGGGCCAGCATGTTCTTGTCGTGGGAGGAGGGGACAGCGCTCTGGAAGCTGCGGCGACCATCGCTGATGAGCCCGGCACGACTGTGACCCTGTCGTATCGGGGCAAGGCCTTTGACCGTGCTCGGCCCAAGAACCGGGATCGCGTGATCGCCGCGGCGGCAGCCGGCCGGATCAGTGTCATGCTGGAGTCTTCGGTTGACCATATTGCCATGCGGACCGTGACCATCCGGACTCCGCAGGGCGCCCTTGAAATCGCCAACGATGGCGTGATCATATGCGCTGGCGGCGTCCTGCCTACGGAATTCCTCAAGCGCACCGGTGTCGCGGTTGAAACCAAATTCGGAACCGTTTGACGCGGCCGCGCCGCGCCGTGATACAGACGGACGTCCCGCAATGATTCTGCCAATTGTCAGGATGGGTGCAGCTTCGTCAGGCAGCGATGCAGCGAACGAAGGGGCAGTATGCGGATTCTGCTTGTTGAAGATGACCGGGAAATTTCCCGACGGCTGATGTCCCGGCTGGCATCGGCCGGCTTTGTGGTGGAACATGCACCCGATGCGGAAACCGCGCTGGACTGGCCCGATGCCGCCAAGTTCACGACCCTTGTGGTGGATCTGGGTCTGCCCGGCATGAGCGGGCTGGACCTGAT
Source organism: uncultured Chakrabartia sp. (assembly GCA_964429375.1). Lineage (GTDB taxonomy): Bacteria > Pseudomonadota > Alphaproteobacteria > Sphingomonadales > Sphingomonadaceae > Aquisediminimonas. The sequence continues at coordinate 4,033 of CAYSCC010000138.1, read as the reverse complement.
TGCAAAGTGGCGCGAGCGCGGCCTGACCAACCCGATCCTGATCCTGAGCGCACGCGGCAGCTGGCAGGACAAGGTGGAAGGCCTGAATGCAGGCGGCGATGATTTTGTCGTCAAGCCCGTGCGTGCCGAAGAACTGATCGCGCGGCTCCATGCACTGTCGCGGCGGGCCATGGGGCACACAGGCGCACGCATCTCTGCGGGCGGGCTGACGCTTGATCCTGCCGCAAAGTCCGTCTGGCGGGGGGATGAGCTGCTGGACTTGACGCAGATGGAATACCGGCTGTTGCGCATGTTCATGCTGCGCGCGGGCCATATCATTGCACAGCCGGACATTCTGGACCATTTGTACCCGATGGACAGCGAACGAGACCTGAACACCATCGAGGTTCATGTGGGCCGCTTGCGGCGCAAGATTGGCAAGGCCGCGATCACGACCATCCGTGGCCTGGGATATCGATTCGAACGGTGACGGGCTTTTTCAAAAGCCTGAAGTTCCGATTCATTGCCAGCACCTTTGTCTGGATCGCGGTCGGTCTTGTCCTGACGGGGCTTGTCGTGTCCGCGCTGTTCCGCGCCTATGTGACGCAGGGGTTCCATGACGAGCTTCAGGTCCATGTCGAAGAGCTCGCCGCCCTGACCCGCGTCGATGCACGGGGGGATCCGGTCATGCTCCGGCAGCTCTCTGATCCGCGCTATCTACCCGGTGGCTCCGGCTATTACTGGCAGATCGAACGCGACGGGCATCCGACCCTTCGATCACCGTCGCTCGCTGGTCGGCCTCTTTCGGGCGCGCTGGCACGGAACAGCCGGGTTGCCTGGGCGCGAACACAGGGCCCCACGGGCGAAACGCTCGAATATGGAATGACACGTGCCGTGACTGGCGGAGGTCCGCCGCTGCGGTTCTCGATCGCATCCGACATGCGCCTGCTTGATGCTGTGCTTGTGGATTTTGAACGGCCGCTCTCCGCGTTACTGGTGGCTTTTGCGCTGGTCGTGCTGACAACAGGCGCGATCCAGATCGGCTTTGGCCTGCGCCCCCTGCGCCGCATGGCGGAGGCGATTGCAGACGTCAGGGCCGGACGCACGAGCAGGATGGGCGGGGATTATCCCACGGAAATTGCCCCGCTGGTGGATGATCTAAACGATCTGCTGGCGGTCAATTCCGCCATTGTAAAAAAGGCCCGCGTGCAGGCCGGAAATCTTGCCCATGGCCTGCGCACGCCACTGACCATCATCCTCGATGAAGCCGAACGACTGGCGACCGAAGGGCAGTCTGAAAGCGCTGCCACTCTGATCCGCGAAAGCGAACGGATGAAGCGCCAGATCGAACACCACATGGCCCGCGCACGCGCTGCATCGGTGGATCGGACCCCCGGGCAGGTTGCATCCCTGCGCGACACGATCGGGCCGGTGCTCGCTGCCCTGTCCCGCCTGCACCGCGAACGGGATCTCGCGATCTGTTGTGGCGATTTTCCCGATGTGGCCATCCAGATTGATTCCACCGACCTTGCCGAAATTCTCTCCAACCTGCTCGACAATGCCGCCAAATGGGCGGCGTCACGGGTGATCGCAAGCTGGGACCGCGGTGACTCCACGGTCCGGATCCTGATCGATGATGACGGCCCCGGCATTGATCCGGAGTTTTACGAACAGGCCTTCTCGGTGGGAGAGCAGTTGAGTGACAGTGCCTCCGGGTCCTGCCTGGGCCTCGCCATCGTGCGCGACCTCGCAGAGCTTTACGGGGGCACGGTCACGCTTGGGAAATCACCGCTGGGCGGGCTTCAGGTGGCAGTGCAGCTTGCGACACACGCCAACTGAACGCCACGACCTTCTCCCGGGGCGCAACTTGGGTTAAGCCCCTGCCCGTGCGCAAGGATCATGATCGCTTGGAAGCGTGCGTCAGATCAGCGCCGGGCAGTCCAGCCCGGCCGGGCTTTTCGTGAAGATCTCCGGCGCGCCGTCGGTGATGCCGATCGAGTGTTCGAACTGGGCGGAGAGCGAGCGGTCTCGCGTGACGGCCGTCCAGCCATCGTCGAGCACCTTGCAGTCCGGCCGGCCGATGTTGATCATGGGCTCAACCGTGAAGAACATGCCCGGGCGCAGTTCGGGGCCGGTGCCGGGCCGTCCCGCGTGCACCACTTCGGGCGCATCGTGGAACAGGCGGCCAATGCCATGTCCGCAGAAATCGCGCACCACGCCATAGCGGTGCTTTTCGGCAAAGCTCTGGATCGCATGGGCCACGTCGCCCATCCGGTTGCCGGGCCGGGCCTGCTCGATCCCCCGCATCATCGCTTCATAGGTCACTTCAACCAGCTTGCGCGCCTTGATCGGCACATCGCCGACAAGGTAGGTGCGGTTGGTGTCTCCGTGCCAGCCATCGACAATGCTCGTCACATCGACATTCACGATATCGCCGTCGCGCAGCACCTTGGGGCCGGGAATGCCATGGCAGATGACATGGTTGATCGATGTGCAGCAACTGTGGGTATAGCCGCGATAGCCAAGCGTGGCCGGGATTGCGCCCGCCTCAAGCGTCATGCGGCGGACGATGTCATCAATCTCTCCCGTCGTGATGCCGGGCACGATCAGCGGCGTCAGCGCATCCAGGATCTGCGCAGACAGGCGCCCGGCCGCGCGCATCCCTTCGAACCCTTCGGGCCCGTGCAGCTTGATGGCGCCATTGCGGGCGTGGAGCGTATCCAGCCCTACGGTCTGATAATCGGTCATGCCGCGCATATAACAACGGGTGCGCGACAATGCGAGCCCTGCCGGATTTTGCGCTTTGGCGCATCCGCGCTATGGCCGAGTCATGACTTCGACACGCATCTGGACCGCCGCTCTTGTCGTCATCGGCGATGAAATCCTCTCTGGGCGCACGCAAGACAAGAATGTGGCCCAGATTGCCCTTTGGCTGAACATCCAGGGCATCCGCCTGGCCGAGGTGCGCGTCGTTCCCGATGTGCAGGAAGCCATCATCGAGGCCGTCAACACCCTGCGTGCCCGCAATGACTATCTGTTCACCACGGGCGGCATTGGCCCGACCCATGATGACATCACGGTCGATGCAATTGCCGCTGCGCTGGGGGTGGGTGTCGTCATTCATCCCGAAGCCAGTGCTGCGCTGCACCGCTACTATGAAGCCAGGGGCGGCGTCACCGAAGCCCGCCTGCGCATGGCGCGTGTTCCCGATGGCGCGGAACTGATCCCCAACCGCATGTCTGGCGCGCCGGGTATCCGCCATGGCAACATCTTCATCATGGCCGGCGTGCCATCGATCACGGCCGGCATGCTCGATGCGCTGACGGGTTCGCTTGAGGGCGGCCTGCCGCTGCTGGCGCGCACGATCGGTTGCTGGGTCGCCGAAAGCGAAATCGCTGAACTGCTGGGCAATACCGAAAAGGCCCATGACGGGTGCCAGATCGGCAGTTACCCGTTTTTCCGTCACGGTCAGGTCGGGTCCAACTTCGTGATCCGGTCAACCGATCAGGCAGCGCTCGATGCCTGTGCCGCTGCCCTTGGGGCAGCGCTCGAAGCCATTGGCTATGACGCGATCGAGGGCGGAATCTGACGCGGGCAGCCTAGCCTGCGCGCCGTCCATCCGGGCTCTGGGTGTCCCGCATGGTGACAAGGATGGCCAGTCCGGCAAGCGCGAACAGCGCGGCGAGCGCGAAAGCCACGCCGTAAAACCGGACAGGGGCCTGCGGGCTCGTGAACCAGGCCAGCGCAGGATTGAACAGGAGCGGGGCAAAGACCGATCCGACCGCCATCACGCTTGAGGCAAAGCCCTGGATCTCGCCCTGGTTCGTGGCGTCCGCCCGCCGGGACATCATCGCGGTGAGGCAGGGGTGCACCAATGACTGCACGGCCATCAATGGCATGATTGCAAAGGCCAGCCAGCCGTTCGTGGTGATGGCATAGGCACTCATCCCGAGTGCGCCGCCGAACATGCCCAGGGTGGCCGTGCGTCGCTCTCCGAATCGTGCAACGATTCGCGCTGATGCGAGGATCTGGGTGATCGCCATCGATACGCCCA
>CAYSCC010000137.1:0-5238 GCA_964429375.1 uncultured Chakrabartia sp. | reverse complement strand
CGATGTGCTGGCCCAACATGTCATGGCCTGCGCCTGTGCGGCCCCGTTTGATGAATCGGCCTTGCTCGCCGAGGTCCGAACCGCCCAGCCATACCGCACGATCGATGCCCAGACCTTCTCCCGCGTCCTCGGGCTGATTGCCACAGGTGGCTATGCGCTTAAAGCGTATGACAGATTTCGTCGGCTCGTGCGTGAACCAGATGGCCGGTGGCGCGTCACGCATCCAAAATTTGCGGCGCAGTATCGCCTCAATGCCGGGATCATCGTTGATTCGCCCATGCTGGCCGTGCGGTTCCGGAATGGGCGCAAGCTCGGCATGCTTGACGAATATTTTGCAGCGAGCCTCGTCAAGGGGGACTGTTTCTTCTTCGCCGGAATGGCCCTTGAAGTCGAAGGCGTGGATGCGACTGACCTGATCGTGCGAGCGACCGCGAGGCGAGCCCGTATCCCGAGCTATGGCGGTGCGCGCATGCCCCTGACAACGCACCTGGCGGATCGTGTGCGCGCATTCCTGCATGATCGCAGCCAATGGGCCCGGTTTCCGGAGGATGTGCGAGCCTGGCTTGACATGCAGTCCCGGCGTTCGCTGCTGCCAGCGCCTCATCAGCTCCTGGTTGAAAGTTTTCCCCGCAATGGCCTCCATTACATGGTTGTCTACAGCTTCGAAGGGTGGAACGCGCACCAGTCGCTCGCCATGCTCATCAGCAAACGCATGGATGTGTTGGGGCTGAACCCTGTCGGCTTTGTGGCCAGCGACTATGCCTTTGCCATCTGGAGCCTGCAGCCGGTCCAGGATCCGAAACCCTTGTTTTCCGCCGACATCCTTCAGGACGAATTGGTCGAATGGATCGAGCAATCCGCCCTGCTGAAACGGGCCTTTCGTGAAGTCGCCGTGATTTCCGGGCTGGTCGAGCGCCAGCAGCCCGGGAAGCGAAAGTCCGGCCGACAGGTCACGTTTTCAACCGATCTGATCTATGATGTCCTGCGCAGGTACGAGCCGGATCATCTCCTGCTCCAAGCGGCTTGGGCCGATGCGCGGGCGCGGATGACCGATGTGGGGCGGCTTGGCGACTTGCTGGATCGCGCCGCAGGGAGCATCATCCACAAGCCCTTGTCACGCGTTTCGCCACTTGCGGTTCCGGTTCTCGTTCTGATCGGACGCGAAAGCGTGGCTGGCCCAGACACCGACGATGCCATACTCATCGAAGCCGAAGCCCTTGTCGCCGAGGCCATGGACCCATCAAGGGAAAGTTGACCACGCCCTCGGGGGCACTATGGTTCGCACCGAGGGGATGGCATGGAAGAGGAGCCGGTCGATGGCGCGAACACCCCTGTCCTGGGCGCTTGGTGCCCTCATCAACCTGATGGCGTGCCCCGCCATGGCGCAAGCCATTCCCGACAATCCCGGTGCGCAGCCTGCTGGCCTGGCCCAGCCTTCGGGTGATCCGGCAGCAGAGGTTTCAACCGGGCTGGACCGTTCGCTGCGCATGACGGTGCCGGTCATGATCAACGGGCAGGGGCCCTTCGACTTCGTCGTCGACACCGGGGCTGACAGGACCGTCATTTCCGAGGAGCTGGCCAAGCAGATTGGCTTGCCCCAATCGGGTACGGCGACGCTTCACGCCATGGGGGGATCCGCCAAGGTCAGGCTTGTCAGGATTGGCACCGTACAGGTGTCCACCAACACCGCACGCCATGTTCAGGCAGCCGCCCTGCCGCGCCGCAATATCGGCGCGGACGGGCTGCTTGGCATAGACAGCCTCAAGAACCAGAGGATTGTCATGGACTTTCAGTCGCACACCTTTCGGGTTGAACCGGCTGCAGCGCCCGAAGAGACCGTGCCGGACGATGCCGAGCAGATTATCGTGACGGCCAGAACGCGCCTCGGCCAGCTTGTCATGGTTGATGCAGATGCCAATGGTCAGAAGATCTGGGTTGTTGTCGACACGGGCGCACAGAACAGTATTGCCAACACGCGTTTGCGCGCCCTGCTGGTCAAACGTGCGCCTGACACTGAGATCCGGTCCATCAACATGGTCGATGTCCTCGGCCGCAGTACCCTTGCGGAATACACGATTGTCCGCAAGCTCAGGATCGGCGGCATTTCCATGGGGAACGCCGCGATTGCCTTTGCCGATGCCCATCCTTTCAGGCTGTTTGGTCTTTTGCGAAAGCCATCCATGCTGCTCGGCGTTGAAGGCCTGCGCTCTTTCCGCCGCGTTTCAGTCGACTTTGCGACACGCAAGGTCAAGTTCCTCCTGCCGGAGGAAGGCTAGCCCGCGATCCAGCTCGCGACGTCTTCCGCCACGCGGTTTGCCGCTGTGTTGAGAGCGCGGCTGACCGCAGCAGGTTTGATCTGGCCAACCGGTACCCGCGCTTCGAACCGGCGGGTCTGGACTGTCCGGCCATGGTTTGACGTCATGGCGGCATCATAGGTCACGACGGCCTCGCCCGATGAGCCTGCGCCGGGGTCAACCCCGAATGCACTCAATGTTCCCGTTACCTGCGCCCCCTGGTCCAGCGCCAGTTGGCGAACATCAAGCACAACCCGGCCGGTTTTCGCAGCGACGGTTTCTGCGAGCACGCGCTGAAAGAGGCGCGCGGGAGGCTCAACCCAAACCGCGTCCTTCACATAGGCGATCGCCGTGGCCCCGCTGGTGACCAGAATCCGGTTGCTCGCCAGCGCCTGCGGCACAACGGGCACATGGATGGTGATTGCTTCGCCCGCACTGGCCGTGCGTATGTCATTCGGGGCAACGCGCGCCGATGACGACAACGTCAGCAAAGCTGCTGGCGGCTTGCTGCCAAGGCTCACGCAGGAGGCCAGCGCCAGACCAAGCCCGACCATTGAAAGCGCTCTGATCATTTGCCTTGCCTCCCTGGCTTATAGTCGGGAAGCTGCGGCGCGCCGAGCAAGGCCCCGGCCCCTCCCTGGTCGAGTTTGGTCGCAACAGACCCCAGAGCTTCCGACATGGTCCGCAAATCGCGAACCAGCTGGCCGATTTCCGGAATGGTCTGGTTTGAGAGAACCTGCACACCGGGCCGCGCCTCGCTCAGCACGGCATCAAGGCTCGCAAGGCTCTTCTGGGCCTGAGTGGCCGCCTTGCGCAGTTCGACCACCATTGGTCGCCCGTCGCTATCCAGCAAGCTGTTCGTCGTTCCCGCCAGCTTGGCCAGCTCTTCTGCGGCCAGCCCGGCGGATTTGATGGTTGTCCGCGTTTCGGCAATGGTCGCCTCGATCTGGGGCCCGTTGCGCGCCAGCGTTGCTGTCAGGCGATTGGTGTTCTCGAAGATGCCGGACAGGCTTTTCTGGTTCTTGTCATTGAGCAACTCGGTCAACCGTTCGGTCAGGGTCGAGATGCGTTCAAGCAGTTGCGGCGCATTGTTGAGCAGCGCGCCAAGCCCCGATCGCTTGGTCGGAATCACAGGGACCCCAGCCGGGCCGATATCCGAGATCGGTGGGGCTCCCTTGAGTGCGCCATCGAGCAGGATGGACGAAGGGCCGGTAAAGCTGCCTTGCAGGCTGGCGGTTGTGCCCTGAAGGATCGGGGTTTCGCTTTTCACCTCGATGCGGACACGAACAAATCCGGGATTGTCCCGCCACAACTCAATATGCCTGACCTGTCCGGACGGAACCCCGGCATAGGTGACGGTGCCGCCCTGCGACAGGCCCTCGACGGATTGCTGAAAGAAGATGTCATAGCTTTTCGTCAGACCACCGTTGAGCCCGGCCAGCCAGACAATGAAACCTGCAAGCGCGGCCAGCAGCCCCAGCACGACGCCTCCGACAAGGATATGGTTGGACCGAGTTTCCATTAACGCATCATGCCCCTGTTTCGCCGTTGCGATCAACCGCTGCCTTCGCGGCCCGGCCGCGAGGGCCATTGAAATAGTCCTGAATCCACGGATGATCCATTGCCAGCAGCTCGGCAATCGTCCCAACGCCAATGACCTTGCGGTCCGCCAGCACAGCGACCCTGTCACAAATGGCATAAAGCGTGTCGAGGTCATGCGTGATCAGGAACACCGTAAAGCCAAGTGTCTTTTGCAGGCTCTGGGTCAAGGCATCAAAGGCTGCGGCGCCGATCGGATCAAGGCCGGCCGTCGGTTCATCGAGGAACAGCAATGTCGGGTCGAGCGCGAGCGCCCGGGCAAGCCCTGCCCTCTTGCGCATGCCACCGGACAGCTCGGCCGGATACTTCGGCCCCGCATCGGCGGGAAGGCCAGACATCACGACCTTATAGGCCGCAATTTCATCGAGCAGCGCTTCCGACAGGTCCGGATAATATTCCCGCAGGGGCACCTGAATGTTTTCCGCAACGGTCAGCGTGGAGAACAGGGCCCCGCCCTGGAACAGGACGCCCCAGCGCCGCCGGATGTCAAGCGCCTCGCGCTCATCCTTGTCGAGCATCGATTCACCGAACACCAGGACTTCGCCCTCATCCGGCCGCTGGAGCCCGATGATGGAGCGCATCAGGACGGACTTGCCTGTGCCGGACCCCCCAACCACGCCCAGGATTTCACCCGTGCGCACTTCGAGATCCAGCCCTTCGTGCACGACCTGCGGCCCGAAGCTGTTCTTCAGGCCACGCACACAAATGGCAACCGGATCATCCCTGTTCATCAATCCCAGCCGATCGAAGTGAAGAAGACGGCAAAAAAGGCGTCGAGCACGATCACGAGGAAGATCGCTTGGACCACAGCAGATGTTGTCCGCAGGCCCACTTCTTCTGCATTGCCCTTGACCTGCATGCCCTGAAAACATCCCGAAATGGCGATGATCGCCCCAAAGACCGGTGCCTTTGTCAGCCCCACCCAGAGATCGGTCATCGGGATGACCTCGCGCAGCCTCTGGATATAGGTGAGCGGCGGCAGATCAAGCGAAAGCCAGCAGAAGATGCCCCCGCCGATCATCGAGACGATCATGGAAAAGAAGCCCAGCAGGGGCATCATGAACGTCGTTGCCAGGAGCCGCGGAAGGACAAGCGCCTCGATCGGGGAGACCCCGATCGTACGCATTGCATCCACTTCTTCGGTGAGCTTCATGGTGCCGAGCTGGGCCGCAAAGGCAGAGCCGGACCGGCCGGCAACCATGATGGCGGTCATCAGGACCCCGAGTTCACGGGTCGTGATCCGGCCAATGAGATTGACGGTCAGCGATTCCGCGCCGAATTGACGAAGCTGGACAGCGCCCTGCTGCGCGATCACGATACCGATGAGAAAGCTCATCAGGCCGAC
>CAYSCC010000136.1:0-5292 GCA_964429375.1 uncultured Chakrabartia sp. | reverse complement strand
CTAGAGACAAGGGCACAGGCGCCGTAAAGCGCACATATGCGGGCTGAACAGGGTTGCACCCGGCTTGCGGGTTTACGCGGCCGCATTCGAACCGTGCCGAAAACTCCTTGCGCACGGTGAAATCGAACCTTTGATCGCGCCCCGCCAGGCGACCATCCTTGCCCGCAATATTGTTGCCCCAGACCAGCGCAACATCGCGGCCCGGTGGCAACGGGCGACGGCATTTGACAGCAACCACAGCCTGATAGGCTTGGGCGCGCTCGGACGCGTTGGCCGAAACGGCTGCAGGAAACCCGCCTTCTTCCAGAAAGTTCCGCAGGTTCCAGTTATCGGTGCCAATTTCGGCGATCAGTTTGGGCGCAACAGATGGCTCGAGCACATCAAGCGCAATCTTCTCTCCAATGCCATCAACCGCGCAATAGCCGTGGAGCCCAACCGATTGGCGGTTTGGCTCAACATTGGTCGCCACCAGAAAGACCTGATCTTCTTCGATGTCACCATCATAGGTACCGGGAAGGACAGCCCGGGCAGAAGGGCCACCGGTGTCGATCGTATAGCTCGCAGTGCCCTGTAGCTGCACGCCCCGTGCGCTCGCCAGGTCGGACCTAAGCTTGACTTCGCAGGTCAGGCCGCCGGGAAGCGGTCTCGAAAACTCGAGAACAAATGTCTGTGGATCAACCCAGCGGCCCGTGCCGCTGACGGAGCACTTGACCGAGAAAGGTGCTGCTGCGCGGGGATCGCCCAAAGGCACCATGGGCTCGGAAAAGCGCATTGTGAACCGATCGATGACTCCACTGTTGCCCCCGGCGCCTCCCGGCATGGCAAGGACAACCTGCGGAGGAGAGTCTGTCAAGGCGGCAAGCGGGCTCACCAATGCTGCAAGGCCAGCTACGATAGCCCACGGTTTCCACCCCATATTTCCCTCCAGCATGCGAATCCACGGCAGCCCAAGCGGAAATTGACGCCAATTGTCGCCCTGAGTCTAGGCTTTCCCGGAACAAAGAAACACAATAGGGACAGGCAAAACTCCTCTCATGCAGGGATTGACCATGGCTGGGCTTTATTTCGAAGAATTTGCTGTCGGGCAGCGCTTTCAGCACGCCTTGAAGAGGACGGTCACCGAGACGGACAACCTGCTGTTCAGCGCCATGACCCACAACCCGGCAGCATTGCACCTTGATGAAGAATATTGCCGCGAGAACAGCGAGTTCGGCACCCGCATTGTCAACAGTTGCTTCACGCTGGGACTGATGGTCGGGATATCAGTTGGTGATACGACACTTGGCACGACCGTTGCCAATCTTGGCTGGGATGAAGTGCGCTTTCCAAAGCCGCTTTTCCATGGCGACACGGTTCGTGTCGAAAGCGAGGTTGCAGAAATCAGGGAAAGCAAATCGCGCCCGCAAAACGGCATTGTGGTTTTCATCCATCGAGCGTTCAATCAGAAAAACGAACTCGTTGCCCAGTGCAAGCGTTCTGCCCTCATGATCCGCAAGCCGGAGGCCGCATGAAGCTCCGCTCTCTGCTTTTTGTACCGGGTGATAGTGAGGCGAAGATCGCCAAGTCCGGTGGTGTCGGTGCCGATGTCCTCATTTTCGATCTTGAGGATTCGGTTGCAGCAGCACGCAAGCCGGATGCACGCCGGGCCGTTCTCCAGCACTTGCAGGACGTTTCCAAGGACAGGCCAAGCGCCTTCTTTGTCCGCATCAATCCGCTCGACACTGCGGATGCGCTCGCGGATCTCGAGGCCATCATGCCTGGCAGGCCAGACGGAATTGTTCTCCCAAAATCACGGGGAGCAGAAGACATTGCCGAACTGTCGCTCGTACTGGACCAGATGGAAGCGGCCCTGGGCCTTGATCCCGACTCGACCCGGATAATCCCTGTCGCCACGGAAACTCCGGCCGCATTGTTTTCGCTTGGCAGTTATATACATGCTGGTAGCCGACTTGCCGGAATGACCTGGGGCGCCGAAGACCTGAGCGCAGCGGTCGGTGCAACGAGTTACAAGGAAGACGGCAAGTGGACTGCACCTTACCAGCTTGCGCGGTCCCTTTGCCTCTTTGCGGCGACTGCCGCGGAAGTCGCGCCGATTGACACACTTCATGCGGATTTTCGGGATCAGGACGGGCTTGCAGAAGCAGCGCAGAAGGCAAGACGCGATGGATTTACGGGCATGCTTGCAATTCATCCTGCCCAGGTCGAAATCATCAATGCAGCCTTTACGCCAACGCCCGAGGAGATTGCGCACGCGGAAGCTGTTGTCGCCGTCTTCGAGGCGAACCCTGACGCGGGCGTCGCCAGCCTCAATGGCAAGATGCTGGACAGACCGCATCTCATTCAAGCGCAAAAGATTTTGGCAAGGCGATCATGAAGACGACGCAGGCGCTTAGAGATCGGCTTCAGGATCTTCACGCGCTGACGACGCAGACCCCACTGTTCAATCCTGTCTTTCAGCTCGGTCTCGACATTTCGCGGGAGCTTGAAGCTGGAGAGATCGGTCTGACGACGATCGACGCGCTCGTCAACGACCTTAGTTGTGAAGCACTTCAGAGCCGCGCCACGCGGATCAGGCGCCTGTTGAGTCCCGTTGGCCTTGAAGACAATATCAGCCGGGTTCGAGAGCTCGCAGAGACGTCTGCCACCTCGCTTGGCTTTGAAGGCTATTGCGCGCAGTGGAGCCAACCCCTGCTGCACATTGTCTTCACGGGACATCCGACATTTCTTCTGTCACCGGATCAAAGCGATGCGGTCGCCGAGGCGGCCAGCAGTGGAGACACCGCTCCTGCAACCCTTTGCCTTGTTGAAACCAGTCGCCCTGCTGTCACTCTTGCAGGCGAACATGGCGAAGCAATCGCGGCATTGCGTCGGGCAGGAATTGCCCGCGATGCAATGGTCGGCGTCCTTCTCGACGTTGCAAAACGACACTGGCCCGATCGCTGGCAGGACGTCAAACCCATGCCGTGGAGGCTTGCGACATGGGTTGGTTACGACATGGATGGCCGAACCGATATCGGATGGGCCACGAGCATCGGGTTTCGACTGCTCGAAAAGGCTGAGCGGCTTGCTGGCTATGTTGAAGCCCTGTCGGGCCTGCATGATGGCATCGCCGATCAGCTGAAACAGGCAGAATCGCACAGTCGCGAGATGGCAGCGCTTTTTGCCACCGACCTTGCGAGTCCGGTTGCGCTTTCTGCGGCCGCCAACCGCCTGACTGAAAACGTTCCAGGAAAGCTGCTTACCTTGGCGCCGATCATTGGGGAAATGGAAAGTCTGGCCAGAAGCAGCGATGATGACAGGGCCACCAGACTGCTGACAGTGGCCGCTGCGATGCGTGCAGATGGTCTTGGCCTGGGCGGAATTCATTTCCGGGTGAACAGTGCCCAGCTCCATAACGCGATCCGCAGGCGGATTGATCCTGACAATACGCTCGATCTGGCCAGCGGGACTGCGCTCAAACGCCTGCGCTCCTTGCTGGCGAATATCGAGCCCCTGCGAACGAACTTTGCCGCCCTTGCAATTGAGAATACCACGGCCCTCCGCCAATTCCTCGCGATGGCGCAGATCCTGCACCATGTTGACCGCGATACGCCCATCCGCATGCTCATTGCGGAATGCGAAGAACCGCAGACCGTTCTCGCCGCGCTGTATTTCGCACGCCTGTTCGGGATTTCGGACAGGGTGGATGTCTCCCCGCTGTTTGAAACCGAAAGTGCGATGGAGCATGGCGCGCGTTTCCTTGATGCCCTGATGGGCGAAACCGCATACCGTGACTATGTGCGCAGCAGGGGCCGGGTTTCAGTGCAGACCGGCTTTTCAGATGCCGGCCGCTTTGTGGGCCAATTGCCTGCGGCTCTCGCGATTGAACGATTGCAGGGCCGCATGGCGCGCATCATGGCCAAGCACGACCTTGCGGATGTTTCCGCCCTGATCTTCAACACACATGGAGAATCGATGGGCCGGGGCGCCCATCCCGCAAGCATCCATGATCGATTGCGCCACCCCATGAGCGACTGGGCCAGGGCCCAGTTTGCACAGCAGGGAATCCGCATGGAACTGGAGGCCAGTTTTCAGGGCGGCGATGGGTTCCTGCTGTTCCGGACTCCGCAGCTGGCACTGGCGACGCTGACACGGATCGCCGAATGCGAGGTTGCTCCCGCACATTCGGACCCAGACCCGTTCTACCAGCGTACGGATCTGAGCCTGGATTTCTATCGGGGAATCAGAAAGGTTCAAAGGGACCATCTGTCATCGCGAACATATGCGCGGGCCATTACGGCGTTCGGGCTTGGCCTGCTCAATGAAACCGGCTCCAGGAAATCCCGAAGGCAATCCGATCTTTCGGCTGACAGGGAAATGAGCCTCAGGCAAATTCGTGCCATCCCTCACAATGCGATCCTCCAGCAGCTCGGATATCCGGTCAATGTCCTTTCAGGTGCCGGAACCGCAGCCGATGACAATCTTGAGGCAATTTCCGAACTGATCAGCGCCTCGGCGCGCGGTCGTCAGCTTTTTCGGCTGCTGGGCGCAGCCAATCGCCTCGCAAGCATCAAGTCCGTGGCGGCCTATGGCGAGCTTTTCAACAGCGCCTACTGGGCAAGCCGAACCTATCGCGGAAGCGAACCGCATCTGGAAGCGGCCTGCTTGGCTCTTGCAGAACGGTTGACCAGTGACGACAGAACCGGCGTGTTCCGGCGCCTGGCGTCGCGCTTGCGCGTTGATGGGCTGAAGTTCCACAGGCTGCTCGCGCGCCTGCCGGACGCCAGCGACGATGCGGACCGCCAGGAAACGCGACGGACCCTGGGCGTCCTGCAAGCGCTGAGGCTGGCACTGATGCAGCACATGTTCCTTCGCGCGGTACAGATTCCAGCCTTTTCCAGGAGCAATGACATCAGCCGCGATGATGTGCTCGAAATGGTCTTCACGCTCCGGATCGACGATGCCGTTGGCCTGCTACGAAAGGCTTTTCCAGTCGAAGCCCCAGCGCTTTCGGATTTCACGGTCAACGAACCCAGCGACTATCCCGATGGGGACGATCAGGCCTATGCTGGCATCCAATCTGCCTACATCGATCCGATTGCCGACGCATATGGCCTTTGCCTGCGTATCAGCACAGCAATCGCAAATCATTTTGGCGCACATGGCTGACGCAGATCGCCCGACTTCGGACGCCTTGCGGATGGATGCGCCGGCTTTGAATGCCTTCCTTCAGCAGGCCTTTCCAAAGTCCAGTGATGGCACACGAGGAACAGTCATTTTGGCAGAGCCCGGCCACGTCAGGATGCAACTGCA
>CAYSCC010000135.1:0-5294 GCA_964429375.1 uncultured Chakrabartia sp. | reverse complement strand
TCAGTTGGCCAGGCAGCATAGGGAGTCTGGGCAGCGGCGATCTCCTCGGGCGTCATGCCCTTGAACCAGTCATAACGGCTGTTGAATTCGCGGACATGTTCAAGGCACAGCCACTGCCAGTCGCCAGGGCCTTCGTGGCCCGTTCTCTGGTCGATGCGCGCCGGAGCTCGAAACTCGCCCGGTTCAGGGCAGCCGGAATGCGCACAGCGCCGCCCGCCGCCCTTCACCCGCCCATGAAATTTCTCGCGCTCCATTAGGCTGGCCAATGCCAACTCGGATGCTACAAGGGAAGCCATGTCTGGTCCCGTCTCGCAAGAAATTGAAACGCGCCTCCAAACAGCGTTCAGCCCGGTCCGCCTCTCCGTCATCAACGACAGCGCTCGGCACCATGGCCATGCGGGCGACGATGGATCCGGGGAATCTCACTTCACGGTCGAAATCGAGGCAGACGCATTTGCCGGCGTCTCGCGACTTGAGCGCCAGAGGATGGTCAACCGTGCCCTCGGCGATTTGCCCGGGCAGCGTGTGCATGCGCTCGCCATTCGGGCACGCGCGCCGGGAGAAGCCTGATGCTTGAGACACTAATGCCTGTCACGCACAATCTCGGCGACTTTACGGTGTGCCGCACCTTGCCGGCGAAGTCACGAACCATGGTCGGCCCGTTTATCTTCGTCGATCAGTTCGGCCCTGCCGAATTTGCGCCGGGAACGGGCATGGATGTGCGCCCGCACCCGCATATCAATCTGGCGACCGTCACTTATCTGTTCGAAGGCGCAATCGGACATCGCGATTCGCTCGGCACGTCTGCCATAATCCGCCCCGGGGCCGTGAACCTCATGACGGCCGGACGCGGAATCGTTCACTCGGAACGGACACCCCCTACAGAGCGCGAAAGCGGCGGCGCCATCTCCGGCATGCAAACCTGGCTAGCGCTTCCCGAGCGATTCGAGGAAATGGCCCCGGCCTTCGAGCAAATCATGCCCGACGACCTTCCTGTTGTGGAAGGCGGGGGCGTTTCCGCCCGGATCATCATGGGGTCTTTGTGGGGCAAGGCTGCGGCCACGACGCAATATGCAGCCACCATCTATGCTGACATCGCTATGGAAGCCGGCGCTACCTTGCCCATCGACTCCATGGCCGACGAGCGGGCGATTCTTGTCGCGATCGGCAAGGCCAGCCTGGACGGCGAGCAACTGGAGACCTTTGCGCTCAACATGCTGAAGCCCGGATGGACACCGACCCTGCGGGCAGAGACGGCCTGCCGGGTGATGCTACTCGGTGGCGAGGCCTTTGCCACTCCCCGTCATGTATGGTGGAACTTCGTCTCGTCATCGCGCGAGCGGATCAACCAGGCCAAGGCCGATTGGAACGCCGGAAACTTCCCGACCATCCCGGGTGACGATCAGGAATTCATCCCGATCCCTGAAATTCCTCTGACACGGAGTGCGGATTGAACAAACACGAAAATCCGCTTCGCTGTGCCTGTCTTCCAATTGAGCGCGATAGAGGCCTTCTTCTTGCCCGGGTTCGCGACAATGCGCACTGGGGCGGAAAGCCGAACGCGCGGGCCGAAGTTTCCGCGTTGGGTTGGTTCGGTTCTGATGATCGCGAGCCCCTGGCCCCGGCGGTCAGGCCGCCTGTCAGTACTTTTTGGACGGAGCGTGCATGACGGATTTTTCCCACTGCCGGATCGCGCTCGCCACGGGTGTTGAACTCGATGTCTGCCTTGCCGGCGATCGGGCCAGCCCCGCCATCATCTTCCTGCATGGTTTCCCAGAGTCCCATCGGACATGGCGGCACCAGATCGCAGCCCTATCGTCCCGATATTTTTGTGTGGCGCCCGATCAGCGGGGTTACGCCGGATCATCGAAGCCAGCCAATGTGAAGGACTATGAGGTTTCCAAGCTGGTGTCCGATGTCTTCGCGCTGGCTGACGCTCTCGGGCTTGAACGCTTCACGCTGGCTGCCCATGATTGGGGTGGCGCGGTCGGCTGGGCAGCGGCGCTTCGCCACCCTGACCGGATCGAACGGCTGATCATCGCCAATGCTCCCCACCCCTACATCTTCCAGAAGATGCTGGTTGAGAACCGGGACCAGCGTGCAGCGTCGCAATATATCCGGGCCTTTCGGGACGAGGCCCTCGAACAGCGAATATCGGACAATGGACTCGAATGGTTCTTTGCCCACAGCTTCATGCGCTTCCTCAAGGACGAACAGGTGAGTGCGGAGGAACGTGCCATCTATCTCGAACAGTGGAGCCAGCCCGGAGCGCTGACGGCCATGTTCAACTGGTACAGGGCTTCGCCGATGACCGTGCCCTCCATGGATCAGGACGTCCCGCGCCCTGCGTTCCTGGATGCTCCGTTTCCCCGGCTCGAGATGCCTGTCCTGATCGTTTGGGGCATGGAGGACAAGGCCTTGCTTCCCTGCATGCTGGACGGTCTCGATCCGCTGGTCAGCGATCTCACTATTGCCAGAATCGAAGGCGCTGGACATTTCGTTCCATGGGAAGCGCCAGCGGCCGTTACGGCCGCGCTGCAGGACTGGTTGCCGTGAAGCCTCGGCCACATCTGTTTCGGGACCGCACAGTCCACGGCAATAGCCCAGTTACGTACATCGAGCTTTTCTTTGATCTGGTTTTCGTCTTTGCCGTAACCCAGTTGTCGCACCGCCTGCTTTCGCAACTGACGACTGTCGGCGCCTTGAAGACGGTCCTGCTGTTCCTTCCTGTGTGGTGGGTTTGGATCTATACAAGCTGGACGACCAACTGGCTCGACCCTGAGCGGGCTCATGTTCGGCTCATGCTGATTCTCATGATGTTCGGCGGGCTTGCCCTTGCGATTTCCATTCCGGATGCCTTTGGCGCCAAAGGCATGTTGTTTGCGGCCAGTTATGTGGCCATGCAGCTGCTCCGAAACCTGTACATGGTGTGGGCATCGAGGGGCGTGAATGATGCCCGCGCCCTCAATTTCCTGCGGATCAGCTTCTACTTCCTGCTCGCCGCGCCACTCTGGATCGGGGGCGCCCTTTTCGATTCGACAGTGCGCATGGGACTTTGGTCATTGGCGATCCTTGTCGAATATTCTGGGCCCATGGTCTTTTTCAGGACACCGTTCCTTGGTCGTTCGACGGGAGCGGACTGGGACATTTCAGGCGCCCATATGGCAGAGCGATGTGCGCTGTTCATCATCATTGCACTTGGCGAAGCTGTTCTGGTGACAGGCGCAACCTATGCCACACTGCCGCAAGACGGGCCCACGACCGCGGCGTTTGCCAGCAGCTTCGTCGGCAGCGCCGCACTCTGGTGGATCTATTTTGACATTGGCGCAAAGCGGGCGTCTTCGATGATCAGCGCATCTGAAAATGTCGGTTTCATTGCGCGCAATGCCTATACCTATCTGCACATGCCCATTGTGGCCGGCATTGTGGTGACAGCCGTTGCGGACGCGAAGATGCTTGCCGATCCCGGCGCAACAGCAGATCGGCTTTTCCTTGCGACGGCTTGCGGGGGTCCCGCGCTTTTCCTTTTCGGCAACCAGATGTTCAAATGGGTAACAAGCGAACAGCGTTATCCGCCCCTGTCTCATTTCGTGGGCAACACGCTGCTTGTGGCCGTTGGCGTTGCGGGCCACATCGGCCAATGGCAGGCCCTGTCCGTCGGCGTGGCCGCAACGCTCAGCCTGATCTTCACGGCTCAGTGGGAATGGTTTTCGCTGAACGGAGGCTGGCAACGCTGGGCACCCTGGCTCGGCGCTGTGTTCATTCGCAGGCGCTGACTAGCGCCGGAGCCAGCCAGCCTCGACATAGGCGTCGACGGTCTTTCGCAAGCCGTCAAGCGTTTCCGTTCCGGGTTGCCAGATTGCTGCGGGTGGCTTGTTTGCGGGATCGACCACCCAGTCTGGATGGCAGAAATAGCTGACCCTGTCCGCTGTCAACTTCGCCGCAGAACCACGCGCAAATCGGTCCAGCCGTGCGGCCATACCGAGAATCCCTGCAGGCATGTGAACGGCCCTCACCTGCTTGCCAAACGCAAATCCGATCGCCTGCCCGAAGCTGCTGTGGCTCCAGCCGCCAGGTCGTCCATCATCAGCCTCGAACAGCTTTTCGTGCGTATCTGCGGCCGGAATCACTGCGAGCAGAAGCTGGGCCAAGTCACTCACTTCGATGACAGAAATCCGTCCTTCGGGCGGCAACAGAATAAAACCATGGCGTGCCATGCGAAACAGATCGAGCATCTCCCGGTCCCCTGGCCCGTAAACGGCAGGCGGTCGAACAATCGTCCAATCCATCCCGCTGGCCTTGACCAGAGTTTCCGACCGTGCCTTGGACCAGCCATAGAGCGACAGTCCGGGTTCACGCGCCGCAAGCGAGGAGACATGGACAAACCTGCGCACTCCGGCATGTCGCGCGGCATCGATCATGGCCAGGGTGCCTGCAACATTGCCGGATTCAAAGCCAGCGCGATCCGGAGCGTTCACCACGCCGGCAACATGGATTACGGCATCGCAGCCATTCGCCAGCATCTGAAGGCTTTCCGGCTGGTCGAGCGCGCCGCTGATCCACTCAAGCCCCGGCTTGCCAGCCTGCGGACGACGGGTCAGCGCCCGAACACCATACCCTTGAGCACGGGCAAGGCGGATCAGGCAGGAGCCAACAAATCCGGTGCCCCCCGTAATCGCCAGAACAGGCTGTGTCACAGCAGGACCATGTGGTCACGGTGGATAAGGGCCGCCCTTGGGGCATAGCCCAGAATCGCCGGCAGCGCCTCACTGCGCCTGCCTGCAATCCGATCCGCATCGCTGCTGTCATATTCCGAAAGGCCGCGCGCAATCAGGGTGCCGTCTGGCCCCATGATCGAGACGACATCACCGCGGGCAAACACTCCCTCAATGCGCCTTGCGCCAGCGGGAAGAAGGCTGGCACCCCCTTGCAGTGCCTTGACCGCGCCAGCATCAACATGAACGAAACCCTTGACGGTCAAGCGTCCAGCCAGCCAGGCCTTTTTGGCGCGCGTGGTGCCATCCGCCACAAAGAGCGTGCCGCACCCTCCTTGCGCCAGCCGCGCCAGCGGGTGATCATGCAGGCCGGAAACGATGACCAGATCAACACCGGCACTGGCAGCGATCTGGGCCGCTTCAATCTTCGATGACATGCCTCCTGACCCCATGCCGGAAGATGTTCCGCGTCCTGCCATGGCCATGATGGAGCCGTCGATCTTGCTGACGCGGTCTATCCGTTCCGCCGTCGGATCACGCGATGGATCCGAAGAATACAGGCCGTCGACATCCGAAAGC
>CAYSCC010000134.1:0-5306 GCA_964429375.1 uncultured Chakrabartia sp. | reverse complement strand
ATGCCCCGGAGCCACACGAGCTTGCCCGTTCCGCTCCGCAGCGCATTGAAGAGCATGACATTCAGTGTCTGCGAAATGCCATAGGAAACCAGCCCGGCAAGCATCAGCCGGGATCCCTGGCCCAGAATCCCCTTGAAGGCATCCTGCTGGGTCCAGAAATGTGCCGGAGGCAAGGCAATGACCAGCTGAATGAGCAGCGCAGACAGAATCAGCGGGATGAAGCCGTATCGCACCAGTTTCTGGGCGGTTTGCGCGCCATGGAGTTCGGAAACGGCGCTGGACAGGACAACCAGCTGAAGGAATGCGAAAATCCCTGCCTCAACGGTCAAGGGGCCAATGGCGACGATCTTCGTGCCGAGTACGCCTGCCATGCAGACAAGCCCGCCATAGAGGAGCGCATAGACGAAGAGCGAGCGGGGCACGACGGTCTGGGTCACAACGACATGGCGGCAAAGCAGGCGCGGAGTTCCTGCACAAAAAGGGCAGGCTGTTCCATCGCGGCAAAATGTCCGCCCTTTGCAGGCTCGTTCCAGTAGACGATCTGCTTGTATGTGGCCTCAGCCCAGCGGCGGGACAGCCGCATGAGTTCCTGGGGAAACAAGCTGCACCCGGTGGGGATCACGATCTCTCCGCTCAGGAAGGACCGGAAGCTGTGCCAGTAGAGCCGCGCGGATGAAGCAGCGGCATTGTTCAGCCAGTAGAGCATGACATTGTCCAGCAAATGATCCCGGCCGAAGACATTTTCAGGATGGCCGTCGCAGTCAGACCAGCCATGAAATTTTTCGAGAATCCATGCCATTTGCCCGACGGGAGAGTCCGCAAGGCCATAGCCCAATGTCTGCGGCCGGGTGGATTGCTGGATCGAATAACCCGTGTCCTTGTCCTGATACCATTGGAAGCGGGCAAGCGCCGCCTTCTCGAAATCCGTGAGGTCCGTCATCATTTCGGCCGGCGGGCGGCCCACGACCATGTTGATGTGAAGGCCTGCGCAGGCGCCAAGGTTCTGGGCTCCGATGGCGCAGGTTACGGCAGCGCCCCAGTCACCACCCTGGGCAAAATAGCGATCGTAGCCAAGCGCAAGCATCAAGGCGTTCCAGGCCCGGCCAATCTGTTCCACGCTCCAGCCCGGCTTCGCAGGCTTGCCGGAAAAGGCATAGCCCGGCAGCGACGGGATCACGAGGTGGAAATCTTCGGACAGCGGCCCGATCACGTTAATGAATTCGAGAACCGAACCGGGCCAGCCATGCGTCATGATCAGCGGCCGGGCGTCCGGATTCTTCGAGCGCACATGGATGAAATGAATGTCCAGCCCGTCGATTTCGATCAGGAAGTTCGGCAAGGCGTTGAGGGCCGCTTCGCAGCGCCGCCAGTCATAGTCCTTGGCCCAATAGTCAGCGACCTCCCGAACATAGGCCAGCGGGATCCCCTGATCCCAATCGTCGACCGTCTCCTTTTCGGGAAAGCGCGTATGGGCCAGCCGGGCCTTGAGATCATCAAGCTGGGCCTGTGGAACGTCGATGGTGAATGGGCGGGGCGTTCCAGTCATGTCATTCTTCCTTGTTGAGTTTTGCCTTAACGGCTTCCTGCGCCAGCTCATTGGAATTGACGCCCCAGGTTTCGAGTATCTGGCGCAAAGTCGAACGTGGCACGCCTTCGATCATATGTGTCGTACTAAAGTACAAATTGCGGCTATCATTAAGCCCAACCTTTAGCGCGTCAAAAGAGTCATTCATCTTGGTAAGCCAGGCGGCCGGAGGATTCCTTACGTCGGAAAAGGACGAGGAAATAACGATATAGCTGCAGTCTTCCATGAGTGAGCAACCGCCAAACGTAATTGCGGAGGGCTGATCTGCAATGTCGATTGAAAATTGGGGAAACCCTTGCACAACCTTGACGTCGCCTGGGGCATACCCAAGTTCCTTGAGCAAGTCTGCAAAGGCCTTGGGGTTCTTGATGGAGACGCTCTCGCCGGTCGTCTCACCCGCGGCTGAAGTGGAAGCCAAGGCCAGCGCAACCATGGCAATCGCAATTCCGATCCTCATCCCGCATCCCCTTCCTTGTGGGCCATTGTGCTAGCGCGTCGGCACCGGCTCCGGCCCGGTCCAGTCGTAAAAGCCCCGGCCGGTCTTCTTGCCCAGCCATCCGGCCTCGACATATTTGACCAGCAAAGGCGCCGGGCGGAATTTCGGATCGCCCGTGCTGGTGAAGAGGACGCGACAAATCTCGAGGCACGTATCGAGGCCAATGAAGTCGGCCAGCGTCAGCGGCCCCATGGGGTGGTTCAGGCCAAGCCGGCATGCGGTGTCGATGTCGCGGATTGTTGCCACGCCTTCGCCAAGTGCAAAGCATGCTTCGTTGAGCATCGGCAGCAGGACGCGGTTGACGATGAACCCGGGCGCATCATTTGCGTGGACAATCTCCTTGCCAAGGCTGCGGCCGAAGGATTCGACCGCGCTGACGGTCGCTTCGGCTGTCGCCAATCCGCGAATCAGTTCGATAAGGCCCATGACGGGGACGGGATTGAAGAAGTGGACGCCCATGAACCGCGCCGGGTCCGGAGCGGCCTGCGCAAGGCGCGTGATAGGGATGGACGAGGTATTTGACGCCAGGATCGCATCGCCTCTCAGCACCGTGCCGATCTCTGCGAAGATGGCGCGCTTGATGTCTTCGCGCTCGGTTGCTGCTTCAATGACAAGATCCGCCTCGGCAAAAGCGGTGCTGCCCGCGACGGGCTTGATCAGGCCAAGCGCGGCGTCCCGGGCTTCTGCGGAGAGTTTGTCCTTTTCAACGAGGCGGCCCAGGCCTTTCGCGATCCCGTCCTTGCCCCTGGTCGCGCGATCAAGGTCAACGTCCGAAAGGAGAACCTGATATCCGGCCTGCGCCGAAACCTGTGCAATTCCCGCGCCCATCTGGCCTGCGCCGACAACGCCAATCGTCTTCATTCTCGTTTCACCCTGCTTGATTCGGACCTGCCTTTATCGGCTGCCCACCCACAGTGCTAGCGCGAGCCGCCCGGCACCCAGAGAATGTCATCCCTGCCATGTGCATTGGCAAACCGCGCTGCCACGAACAGCCAGTCCGAAAGGCGATTGAGATAGGCCAGCGCCTGCGGATTGAGCGGCGCCACGCGCGTTGCCGCAATGGCTGAGCGTTCGGCCCGTCGCGTGACCGCTCTGGCCATGTGCAACGCTGTTGCAAGAGCTGTCCCCCCCGGCAGGACAAAACTGGTGAGTGGCGCCATGTCTTCGTTCATGGCGTCAATTTCGTCCTCAAGTCGCGCAACCTGACTCTCGACGATGCGAAGGGTCATCGCGCCCGGTGCAAAATCCTCTCCCGGAGTGGCCAGATCTGCTCCCAGGTCGAACAGGTCATTCTGGATTGTCCGAATCCGCCCAAGCATTTCGCCCTGCGCATGCAGCGCGGCTGCCCCGATGGAACAATTCGCTTCGTCGACATCGCCGATTGCTGCCAAGCGCGGCGCATCCTTGGGGCACCGGCTGCCATCGACCAGCCCGGTCGTGCCATCGTCTCCGGTGCGGGTGTAAATCCTGTTGAGCTTGACCAACGGGCGTCAGCCGCCACGCGCCAGGGCAAGCATCAGGACAATGATGACGATTGCCAGTGCCTGAAACGCGACGCGGCCCTGCATCATCTTGTTTTGCTTGAGGCCGGACGTGCTGGGGCCGGTGCTGTCGCTCTTGAGGTCTGCCTCTGTCGTCCGAAGGAAGGCAATGATCCCGCGCACGAGCATGACGACCGCGCCAATCACGGCAAGGATGAGGAGGATGGTGAGAATGGGCATGGCCTGCTCTTATTCCTCCTCAAGCCCGAAGCCAACCGGAAACCGCCCATGGCGCATGTTTTCGATCAAATCGGCAGGATCAACGCCCGAGTCCCTGAGGGCAGCCAGCGTCGGTGCGCCCTTGCGCTTTGCAAGCCGTTCACCATCATGCCCCACAACCAGGCGGTGATGGTGATACCGGGGGGTCGGATACCCGAGCAGGGCCTGCAGCAGCCTGTGCAGGTGGGTCGCATCGCGCAGATCCCGCCCCCTCACCACATCGGTGATGCCCTGTGCAGCATCATCGACCACGACAGACAGGTGGTAGCTCGTCCCCGCGTCCTTGCGGGCCAGAACAGCATCGCCAAGCGCGGCAGGATCGGCTTCCATGCGAGCACCGCTTTCGTCTTCCCAGTCGAGCGGGCCCGTCAAGGCCAGGGCGGCCGACACATTGAGCCGCCAGCACCAGGGAACGGGTGTATCGGCCGGAAGCGCCCGCTGCCGGCACGTGCCCGGATAGAGCGTTACCGCCTGCCCCTGCGGCGCGCTTGCCGCGGCCGCAATGTCGGCGCGCGTGCAGGTGCACCGATAGATCAGGCCGAGACGGTCAAGCCTTTCAAGGGCCGCGGCATAGGCGGGCATGCGTTCGGACTGGACCATGACGTCACCGTCCCAGTCCAGCCCCAGCCAGCGCAGGTCCTCAAAAATGCCGATGCGATGAACGTCGCGGCATCGCGTGCCATCAATGTCTTCAATCCGGAGCCGGAATTTGCCCCCGGCTCCCCGGGCGAAATCATGGGCCTGCAGCGCCGACCAAGCATGCCCCAGATGCAGCCGCCCGGTCGGGCTTGGCGCAAAGCGTGTTACAACATCTTTGTGCATTTTCGCCCTTGACCCCATCATATGGTAAATGCTGTCATGCGCATGTCATGTGAAGGCGCAAAGGCGCGCTTGCAACAGGCGAAAGGGGTTGGTCGGCCATGTATCACCCGGATCTCATCCGCCATCCGGATGGCTGCCCGGCACTTGTGCTCAATGCCGATTATACGCCGCTCAGCTATTATCCGCTGTCACTCTGGCCGTGGCAGACCGCCGTCAAGGCCGTGTTTCTCGATCGGGTGGACATTGTCGAGGAATATCAGCGTGAAGTGCACAGCAGCAGTTTTTCGATGCGGCTGCCATCGGTCATTGCGCTAAAACAATATGTCCGCCCGTCCCAGCACCCTGCCTTTACGCGCTTCAACCTTTTCCTGCGTGACCGGTTCCAGTGCCAGTATTGCGGCAGCCTCAAGGACCTGACCTTTGACCATGTGATCCCGCGGGCACAGGGGGGCAGGACGACATGGGAAAATGTCGCAACCGCCTGTTCTCCCTGCAACCTGAAGAAGGGTGGCCGGACCCCAAAGCAAGCCCATATGGTGCTTCATACCCAGCCGATCCGTCCGACCAGCTGGCAACTGCAGGATCAGGGACGCAGCTTTCCGCCCAACTATCTGCATGAAAGCTGGCGTGACTGGCTCTATTG
>CAYSCC010000133.1:0-5349 GCA_964429375.1 uncultured Chakrabartia sp. | reverse complement strand
GGTAAATCGAGAGGACGACTCACATGGACTTCACCCTGAACGAACGCGAAACCTATTGGCGCGACCGCATCAAGAACCACATCGATCAATATGTCCGGCCGCGGGTAAAGGACTATCATGCCGAACAGGCTACCGGCGATCGCTGGAAGGTGATCCAGGTGATCGAGGAAGAAAAGGCACGCGCGAAGGCCGCTGGCCTTTGGAACCTGTTCATGCCGCCGCGCGGCGCCAATCCGCACGTGGATGAAACCGTCGAATTCGATGGTCCGCAGCTGACCAACCTTGAGTATGCGCTTTGTGCTGAGGAAATGGGTCGCGTTGGCATTGCCTCCGAAATTTTCAACTGTTCCGCGCCAGACACGGGCAACATGGAAGTGTTCAACCGCTATGGCTCGGCGGATCAGAAGCGCAAATGGATGGTGCCACTGATGAATGGCGAAATCCGTTCGGCCTTCCTGATGACCGAACCAGCGGTTGCATCATCGGATGCGACCAATATTGAAACCCGGATCACGCGGGATGGCGATGAGTATGTCATCAATGGCCGCAAATGGTGGTCGAGCGGCGCAGGCGACCCGCGCTGTAAGATTGCGATTGTGATGGGGAAAACGGACACCGGGGCGCAAAGGCATCAGCAACAGTCCCAGATCCTCATGCCCCTTGATGCGCCGGGTGTGAACATCCTGCGTCATCTGCCGGTCTTCGGATATGATGATGCGCCGCATGGCCATATGGAAATCGAACTGAAGGATGTCCGCGTTCCGGCCGAAAACATCATCTACGGTGAAGGGCGCGGGTTTGAGATCGCACAGGGCAGGCTTGGGCCGGGACGTATCCACCACTGCATGCGCACCATCGGCGTAGCGGAAGAGGCGCTCGAGAAAATGTGCCGGCGGCTGACAACCCGCGTCGCCTTTGGAAAGACCATCGCGCAGCAGACAGTCTGGCATGAACGCATTGCCCGCGCACGGATCGATATCGAAATGACACGACTGCTTTGTCTCAAGGCAGCGCACATGATGGATACCGTTGGCAACAAGGCAGCGGCCTGCGAAATCGCGATGATCAAGGTTCAGGCGCCGAACATGGCACTGAAGATCATTGATGACGCGATCCAGGCCCATGGCGGTGGTGGCGTTTCCGAAGATTTCGGCCTGGCCTCAGCCTGGGCTCATCAGCGCACACTCAGGCTGGCTGACGGCCCGGACGAAGTCCATGCCCGCGCAATCGCCAGGCTCGAGCTTGGCAAGCACGGAGATACAAGCCCCGCAAGCCTTTCAAGCGGTGATCTGGCGGTAACACGATGAAAGCTGCAGTCCTTATCCAGCCGGGCCAGCCTCTGGTCGTTGAAGATGTCGTCATCTCGAAACCGGGCCCTCACGAAGTCCTGATCCGCACGGCGGCATGCGGGTTGTGCCATTCGGACCTTCATTTCGTCGAAGGCAGCTATCCTCATCCCCTGCCCGCAATTCCTGGCCATGAGGCTGCTGGAATTGTCGAAGCGGTGGGCAGCGAGGTTCGAACAGTCAAGGTTGGCGATGCCGTCGTTTCGTGCCTTTCCGCCTTTTGCGGGCATTGCGAGTTCTGTGTCACGGGTCGGATGTCACTCTGTCTGGGCGGAGATACGCGGCGCGGACCCTCTGAGGCTCCACGGATCACGAGACCGGACGGTTCCGTAGTCAACCAGATGCTCAACTTGTCTGCCTTTGCCGAACAGATGCTGATTCACGAGCACGCCTGCGTGAAGATCAATCCGGACATGCCGCTTGATCGGGCGGCAGTCATTGGCTGCGCCGTCACCACCGGGGCAGGAACAATCTTCAACGCCTGCAAGGTCACACCGGGAGAAACCGTTGCCGTTGTAGGGTGCGGAGGAGTCGGTCTTGCGACGATCAACGCCGCAAAGATCGCTGGTGCTGGCCGCATTATCGCTGCCGACCCGATCCCCGAAAAGCGGGAACTGGCCAGAAAGCTGGGAGCAACCGATGTGGTTGATGCAGCAGCGGATGGTGCCGCGGCGACGATCCTCGAAATGACGAAGGGCGGCGTTGATCATGCAATCGAAGCCGTCGGCAGGCCTGCCTCGGCCCAGCTTGCAGTCGGTGTGTTGAAGCGGGGCGGCACGGCAACCATCCTTGGCATGATGCCGCTTGCCGAAAAGGTTGGCCTGTCCGCAATAGACCTGTTGTCCGGCAAGAAATTGCAAGGCGCGATCATGGGCGGAAACCGGTTCCCGGTCGACATTCCCCGTCTCGTTGATTTCTATATCCGCGGCCTGCTGGATCTGGACTCGATCATTGCCGAACGCATTCCGCTTTCCGCGATCAATGAAGGATTTGAAAAGATGAAGGGCGGTGCAAGCGCCCGTTCCGTCATCGTATTCGACCAGTGAGGGATTGATGGCAACAACTCCAATGGATGCTCAAAAGCTCTTTTCCGGCACGGTCACGCCGGAGGGAGCAGACAGGCTTGACGAAGCCAGTTTGACTGCGTGGATGGAAGCCAATGTCGAAGGATTCCGGGGCCCTTTGCGGCAGGGGAAATTTGCAGGCGGCCAATCCAACCCCACCTACCGGATCGACTCCCCTTCGGGCTCCTACGTTTTGCGCCGCAAGCCATTTGGGCCCCTTTTGCCATCGGCCCATGCCGTTGATCGCGAGTACAAGGCAATTGCCGGCCTTTATCCGACCGGCTTTCCGGTCGCGAGGCCCTATGGGCTCTGCACCGATGACAGTGTGATAGGCAGCTGGTTCTACATCATGGGAATGGTCGAAGGGCGCACGATCTGGGACGGCGCAATGCCGGACGCCAGCGGTCCGGATGAACGCCGCGCGACGTACAATGCCATGATCGACACTCTGGCTGCGCTCCATAGCGTGGATTTCGAAAAGGCTGGCCTGTCTGACTATGGAAAGCCAGGCAATTATTTTGGTCGTCAGGTCGATCGCTGGACAAAGCAGTATCGCCTGTCTGAGACGGAAACGATGCCGGAAATGGAACGGCTGATCGAGTTCCTTCCTGCCACGCTTCCGCCACAGACGCGGACAAGCGTGGTCCATGGCGATTATCGCATAGACAACATGATTTTTGCAGCGAATGAACCCAGGGTCCTCGCGGTGCTCGACTGGGAGCTTGGCACGCTGGGCGATCCGCTCGCCGATTTTACCTATGTCGCGATGGCATGGGTCACGGAAAATGGCGGACGGTCAGGCGTGATGGACCTTGACCGGAAGGCCCTGGGCATCCCGGAACTGGACGAGGTTGTCGAGCGGTACTGCGCGGCCACTGGCCGCGACGGCCTACCCGATCTCAACTGGTATTTTGCCTATAATTTCTTCAGGCTTGCCGGCATCATGCAAGGGATCAAGAAGCGGGTGATTGATGGCACGGCCTCTTCGGTCCATGCCAAAAACATGTCAGAACGCGTGAATCCGCTGGCAGAGCGCGCCTGGAGCTTTGCCCAGGCCGCAGGCGCAAAATAGCCTCCAAGGCAATTGATCAAGGAGAAACCGATGTCGCTTTTTGACATGACCGGTCAGGTCGCAATCATTACCGGATCATCACGGGGCATTGGCAAGGCCATAGCCATGGAAATGGCTGCGCAAGGGGCAAAAGTTGTCATTTCGAGTCGCAAGGCGGAGGCCTGCGATGCGACGGCCGCTGAAATCAATGCGCAATATGGCGATGGGACCGCCATTGCTGTCCCTGCCAATATTTCGTCGAAGGACGAACTCCAAAATCTCGTCAACGAAACTCGGCGTATGTTCGGCAAGATCACGACCGTCATCTGCAATGCGGCTTCAAATCCGTATTACGGCCCATCTTTGGGCATTAGCGACGATCAGTTTCGCAAGATCCTCGACAACAATATCGTATCCAATCACTGGTTGATTTCCATGACCGCGCCCGAAATGCTGGACCGCGGGGAAGGCTCCATCGTCATCATCTCCTCGGTCGGAGGGCTCAAGGGTTCACCGATCATTGGCGCCTACTGCATTTCGAAAGCGGCTGACATGCAAATGGCCCGCAACCTCGCCGTGGAATTCGGGCCAAGGGGTGTGCGCGTCAATTGCATCGCACCAGGACTGGTGAGGACAGATATGGCTCGTGCGCTTTGGGAGAACCCCGAAACGCTGAAGGCATCGACAGCTGCAGCCTGCCTCAAGCGCATAGGGGAGCCCCACGAAATCGCGGGCGCCGCCGTCTTCCTCGCCTCAAAGGCAGGCGCATTTACAACAGGCCAGACCATCGTCTGTGATGGCGGGGCTACTATCAGCGGAGGTGCGTAATGGGTGCTCTTGATGGCAAGATTGCAATTGTAACCGGCGCGGGGTCCGGCATTGGCCGTGCCAGCGCAAAGCGGTTTGCAGCAGAAGGCGCCCGGCTGGTCATTGGCGACAAGACGGACGCCGTGTTTGAAACCGCGCGGGCGATAACCGAAAGTGGCGGCGAAGTGACCGCGCTCCAGATCGATGCCGGCAATGAGGCAGACGTCATCAAGCTCGTTGACACGGCCAGATCAATCTATGGAGGCCTTGACGTTGCCTTCGCCAATGCCGGCATTTCGGGCGGCATGGATGGAATATTCGACGCAAAGGCTGATGACTTTGCAGAAATTCTTCGCGTCAATCTCATCGGACCATGGCTGATGATCAAGCATGCCGGAAAGTTGATGGTCGATCAGGGCCGTGGAGGATCCATTATCTGCACTGCAAGCGTGGCAGGCATTCGTTCCGGCGCGGGTGGCGCCCATTATTCGGCATCGAAGGCCGGAGTGATCAATCTGGTACAGACTTCGGCCCAGCAGCTTTCGGCGACGGGCGTCCGTGTCAACGCCATTTGCCCCGGGCTCATTGAAACCGGCATGACCGAACGGGTGTTTGTCTACGCTCGCGAGAATGACAAGATGGACAAGGTCGGCCGCCTCAACCCCTTGCGGCGCGCGGGTCAGCCCAATGAAATCGCCAACATGGCCTTGTTCCTTGCGTCTGATGAGGCGAGCTATGTCAATGGGCAGGCCATTGCAGTTGACGGTGGACTGTCCAGTTCTCATCCGGTCACGCGCCAGGAAACAGGAAAGCCTGCCGTATGATGCTGGTACCATCCGACGCACGGGATCTCGGTTTCCTTCCAGACAGGCTAGCGCGCATCCCGGAATTCCTGAAATCCAGGTATCTCGATACGGGCCTGCTTCCGCATGCCGCGTTGCTGATCGGGCGTGGAGACGAAATCGCGTATCTTTCGGTTCAGGGCGAGGCTCAGCCTGGCGTTCCTCTTAAGGAGGATGCAATCTTTCGCATTGCCTCGATGACGAAGCCGATCACCTCTATTGCCTTCATGCAACTCGTT
>CAYSCC010000132.1:0-5374 GCA_964429375.1 uncultured Chakrabartia sp. | reverse complement strand
TCGGGCATTGCGCCATATGTTGCCGCTCTGGTTTCGGCAGCGCATCCGGTGACAATGATCCGGGCATCTGGACGTCGCCTCGCAGCCTGCCGGATGGCCTGCCGCGCCTGACGTTCCGCTTCTTGTGTGACGGCGCAGGAATTGATGACCACAATATTGGCCTGGCCAGCCATCCGGTCACGAATTGCTTCGCCTTCCGCCAGATTGAGGCGGCACCCAAAATTGATGACTTCCACGCTCAACCGAAATTGTCCCAGTCCGCTTCGCCCGTATAGACATGCGTGGCCGGGCCGGTCATCCGGATTGCAGCCCCTTCTTCCCAGGCGATTTCAAGATCGCCGCCCGGCAGTGTCACACGAACCGGGGACTTCGAGAGCCCGGCACGAATTGCCGCCACGGCCGTTGCGCAGGCCCCCGTGCCGCATGCCCGCGTGATCCCGACGCCCCGTTCCCAGACCCGAAGCTTGAGATGGTTCGGACCGGCAAGGCTGGCGACATTGACGTTGACGCGTTCGGGAAACAGGGGGTCGTTTTCGATCGTCGGGCCGAGTGTTTCAAGGTCTATAACATCGCAATCCGGCACGAAGAATATGACATGCGGATTCCCGACATTGACGGCCGCAGGCCGCTCAAGGGTCTCCCAGCCAACGGGCATGCTTCGCGTGTCCATTGGCATTGCCAATGGGATGGAATCCCAATCGAACAAGGGCGGTTGCAACAAGACGGTTGCGCTTGCCTCACCGGGTGTCGTTTGAAGAATTCCGCCAAGCGTCTCGATGGTTGCCGGTCCCCCGAGAAGCAGGGCAATGCAGCGGGTGGCATTGCCGCAGGCTTCCACTTCGCTTCCGTCCGCATTGAAAATGCGCATTTTGACATCGGCAGCCTGAGAAGGCTCAAGGATGATAAGCTGGTCGAATCCGATGCCCGTGCGTCTGTCCGCGATGGCATGAGCGCGCTGCGGCGTCATGACGACGGGAACGTCGCGTGCATCGATCACGACAAAATCATTGCCAAGGCCGTGCATCTTGTGGAACCGAGTTTTCATAACGCAGTCGCGTTTAGCCCATGCGGGCCCAAAGTGCGAACCCGGAAAGTTCAGGCCTGTCTGCGAAGACCTTCGTTAAACGAAGCAGCGGTTTTTTCCGCCGGTTCAGCCTCTTGCACTTCCGCTCTCGTTGACGGCAGCAGGTTACGTTCGGCGAGCAGAGCGCGGGTCTGCCCAATGGGCATGGGTTTACCGAAATGCCAGCCTTGACCCTTGTGACAGCCAAGCTGGCGCAGACGCTGCTCAATGGCGCCGTCTTCGATTCCCTCGGCAGTGACGGAGAGGCCGAGGCTGTCGCCCAGGCGCGTGATGGCATTGACGATTGCAGCACTTTCCGGATTGTCGAGGATCGAAACGACAAAGCTCTTGTCGATCTTGATGCGATCGAAGGGAAGTGCGCGAAGATGTGCCAAAGAGCTGTACCCGGTTCCAAAATCATCAAGCGCAAGCCGGATTCCCTGATTCTTGAGGCTTCCGACGATCGATTGAGCCAGAGCCAGATTTTCGAACAGCGACGTTTCCGTAATCTCGATTTCGAGGCGGTTTGCGGGGTAGCCCGTTTCAACAAGCAGCTTGACGATTTTCTGGGCCAGCCAGGGGTCCTTCAGCTGCGCTGGAGAAATGTTGACGGATACAACCAGCGACGGATCCCAGCCTTTCGCTTCGAGAAGTGCCTGGCGCATGACTGAAATCGAAAGGTCGGCAATCATGCCGGTTTCTTCGGCGATCGGAATGAACTGGTCGGGCAAGATGATGCCGCGCGATGGATGGTCCCAGCGCGCAAGCATCTCGAACCCGCTCAACCGCCCGGTCGTAAGGTCAATGAGTTGTTCGAAGTAGGGAACGAATTCACCACGCGGTATGCCATTGCGCATCCCGCTTTCAGTGTCGTTACGCTGTTGAAGCGCAAGTTCCATAGAGGTGTCGAACCATGCCGAGCGATTTCGTCCCTGATGCTTTGCGGCATACATGGCAATATCCGCGCGACGCATCAGCGCATCGATATCGCTCCCATCCCCGGTCGCATGAGCGATGCCGAGCGAACCACTGATGTGCGTGAAGATGCCATCTGCATCAAACGGTTGCGATAGCCGGGTCACAATCTGATCCGCGATCCGGTCAACAGTTTCCGGATTTGCCAGATCATACATGAAACAACAGGCGAATTCATCGCCTCCCAATCTTGCGGCGAGCGAATTGGGCGGCATGAGCTTTGCAATTTCACCGGCAACGGCGCGAAGCAGCGCATCGCCGACGGCATGCCCATGCATGTCGTTCACATTCTTGAAGTGATCCAGATCAAGCAGCAGCATGGCGACGGCCTTGTCGCGCCTTGCTGCCTTTTCAAGCATTTCCGCGCCATTCTCGATCAGCGAACGCCGGTTGTGGAAGCCCGTGAGCGGATCCCGAAGAGCAAGCGTGCGGGCGTGTTCCTCGGCTGCCTTGCGTTCTTCGATCTCGTTCGAAAGATCGTTGTAACGGCGCCAGCCGAAAAGAATCAGCGCGATATTGAGAATGAGGGCAATCGTGAGTGTCCGATCGCTGCCGCCGCCGACGCCACTGATCATGTCGATGGTTGTGGTCAGCGCAGAGGTGCCCGTGCCCACGAACATGATGATCGCGGCAATGACCACGGCCCCGGTGAAGATGTCCTTCTGGGCGGCGCGCGCTGCGGTATCGCCCGCTGCTTCATCGCGCATGAGCATCATTCGCACTGTCGTCTGGCCCCCAGTGTGAGTTTCTGGATGTTCAGACTAATTCGGGTGAATGAAGAAGGGGTTAAGGTCAGTTGAGCCGGCATTCGATTGACCTTTGCGCGCAACTTCGCTAGGCGCGCGCCAGCTTTTCAAGCGGAAAGCAGTATTTGGCCGCCCAAGGGCGACGCTGGCCGACGAGGTTTCGTCCGCCGGCGCTTTGTGTTTTGGGCCTGTTGAGAACGGAGCGAACGGATGTTCGAAAGTTTGAGCGATCGGTTGGGCGGGGTCTTTGACCGGCTGCGTGGCCGCGGTGCGCTCAACGAATCCGACGTGCGCGAGGCTATGCGCGAAGTGCGGATTGCACTCCTCGAGGCCGATGTCGCCCTTCCGGTCGTGCGCTCATTCATTGACAGCGTGACCGACAAGGCAGTCGGCCAGTCCGTCCTGAAGTCGATTACTCCCGGCCAGCAGGTCGTCAAGATCGTGAACGATGCGCTGGTTGAGATGCTCGGCAGCGAAGCGGCAGATCTTGACCTTGCCGTAACGCCTCCCGCGATTGTGATGATGGTCGGCCTTCAGGGTTCGGGCAAGACCACGACCACAGCCAAGATTGCAAAGAAGCTATCGGAAAAGGACCGCAAGAAGGTTTTGATGGCATCGCTTGACGTCAATCGGCCAGCCGCGCAGGAACAGCTTGCTGTGCTGGGTTCGCAAATCGGCGTGGCGACGCTTCCGATCGTTTCGGGCCAACAGCCGGTTGATATTGCCAAGCGTGCGATGCAGGCCGCGAAACTTCAGGGTTTTGATGTCCTGATGCTCGACACTGCCGGGCGGCTTCATGTCGATGCCCAGCTGATGGACGAAATGAAGGCCGTCGCGCAGGTTTCCACTCCCGCTGAAATTCTGTTGGTTGTTGATGCCTTGACGGGGCAAGACGCCGTCAACGTTGCCAAGTCCTTTGGAGAGCAGGTCGCGCTGAGCGGTGTTGTGCTGACCCGAATGGATGGCGATGCGCGGGGTGGCGCCGCCCTTTCGATGCGGGCTGTCACCGGCAAGCCGATCAAGTTTGTCGGAACGGGCGAAAAGCTGGATGGGCTGGACGTATTTCATCCAGAACGGGTCGCGGGCCGCATCCTTGGCATGGGAGACGTTGTAAGCCTGGTTGAACGGGCTGCTGAAACAATTCAGCAGGATGAGGCTGAAGCGCTTGCCGCAAAGATGGCCAAGGGTCAGTTCGATATGAACGATCTTCGGGCCCAATTGGGACAAATGCGACGGATGGGCGGCATGGGAGCGTTGATGGGCATGATGCCTGGCATGAAAAAGGCGCAGGCAGCCATGGCCCAATCCGGAGTTGACGACCGAATCCTTATTCGCATGGATGCCATGATCGGTTCCATGACGCCAAAGGAGCGAGCGAAGCCGGAACTGGTCAATGCCAAGCGCAAAATCCGCATTGCCAACGGCTCCGGAACCACAGTTCAAGAAGTGAACAAGCTCCTCAAGATGCATCAGGAAATGAGCACGGCCATGAAGCGGCTTCGCAAGATGGGCGGAATCAAGGGGCTGGGCGCATTGCTGGGCAAGGGCGGAGGACTTGGCGGTTTGATGGGTGGTGGCGCACCGGGGGGCATTCCGGGGCTGCCGCCAGGCATGTTCAAGAGATAATTTCAATTCAACACAAGGAAGTAATCATATGGCAGTTTCTATTCGTTTGTCGCGTGGCGGTTCCAAGAAGCGTCCCTATTACCGCATCGTCGTGGCCGATGCCCGTAGCCCGCGAGATGGCAATTTCATTGAAAAGATTGGCACCTACAATCCGCTTCTTGCGAAGGACGATGCCAAGCGCGTAACGCTCGACACCGACCGCGCCAAGCATTGGCTGGGCGTTGGAGCACAGCCGACCGACCGTGTTGCTCGCTTCCTTGACGCAGCAGGTCTGCGTGAGCGCGCAGCGCGCAATAACCCGAACAAAGGCAAGCCCGGTGAAAAGGCTCTTGAGCGCCTTGAAGAGCAGGCCAAGAAGGCTCAGGAAGCTGCCGAGGCTGCTGCAGCCGCCGCAGCAGCCCCAGAGCCTGAAGTAGCTGAAGTCGCGACGGATGCAGAAGAGGCCCCTGTCGCAGAAGCCGCAGCTGAAGAGGCGCCAGCCGCAGCAGAGGCAGCCGAGGAACAGGCCGAGGGTTAAGTCTTGGCCCATCGCCCCGTCACACTTGCCGTCGTCATCGGCGCGCATGGGGTGACGGGCGAGGTGCGACTGAAACTTTTTGCCGAGGCGCTTGAGAGCCTGACGTCGCACAAGAGTTTCAACGGTGGTGCATTGACGCTCAAAAGTCTGCGGCACGGCAGCAATGGCGCGATTGCGCGTTTTGTCGAAGTGTCGGACCGCAATGCAGCCGAAGCGCTACGTGGCGTCGAACTGGCTGTCCCGCGCGAAGCCCTTCCGCCGCTGGGCGAGGACGAATATTATCACGCCGACCTGATCGGTCTTCCCTGTGTTTCAACCGAAGGCGAAGATCTGGGAAAATGCGTTGCCGTCGAAAATTTCGGCGCGGGCGATGTGCTTGAGATCGAAAGGCCCGATGGAAAGCGCTTCATGGTGCCGATGAAGGTGGAGGCCGTTCCCGAATGGGGC
>CAYSCC010000131.1:0-5391 GCA_964429375.1 uncultured Chakrabartia sp. | reverse complement strand
TCCGCCGATCACTGCAACGTCCTGCACGCTTGGATGGGTCACCAGATGATTCTCGATTTCCTGGGGATAGATGTTCACGCCGCCGGAAATGATCATGAAACTCTTGCGATCTGTCAGGTAGAGATACCCCTCCTCATCCAGGAAGCCCACGTCGCCCAGCGTCGACCAGCCCTTGGAGTTGCGGCTCGATTGCGTCTTCTCCGCATCGCCATGGTATTCGAAGGCATTCTCGCTTTCGAAATAGATGGTTCCCTCCGTTCGCGGCGGCAATTCCGTCTCTCCATCCTCTCCCATGACGTGCGCGACACCCATAACGGCCTTCCCGACGGATCCCTTGTGCGCCAGCCAGTCCTTCGAACCGATATATGTCATGCCATTGCCTTCAGAGCCGGCATAATATTCCTCGATTATGGGGCCCCACCAATCGATCATCGCTTCCTTGACAGGGATTGGGCACGGTGCAGCGGCATGAATTGCACAATCGAGTGTCGAAAGATCATATTTCGACCGGACCGCCTCGGGAAGCTTCAGCATGCGGATAAAGTGCGTCGGCACATATTGGCCGCAGGTCACTTTATACTTTTCAATGGCGGCAAGAACACCCTCAGGATCGAACTTCCGCATCATCACAACTGTTCCGCCAATCTTGTGCACCGTCATCGACCAGCGCAACGGGGCGGCATGATAAAGCGGTGCCGGTGAGAGGTAGATGCTCTCGGCGTTGAATCGGTAGAGCCCCATTGCAAGGGCAATCAACGGATTGACCTGATCAATGGCCGGATCTTCGGGCAGGGGAACCCGTACGCCCTTTGGTCGGCCTGTCGTGCCAGACGAATAGAGCATGTCGACCCCCGCCCGTTCATCGGCAATCGGCGTGGTGGGCATCGCTGAGATTGCATCCTCCCAGCTTGCATAGCCTGGTATGCCTCCGCCCAAGGCAAACCGCTCAATCGCGGTTCCAAGCTGGGCCGCCAGCGGGGCAAGCGAGGCAGACATGACAAACAGCTTCGCTCCGGAATTCTGAAGGATGTAATCGGCTTCATCGGCCGTGAGCCGTGTGGAGAGGCAGACATAGCGCAAGCCTGACCGTTGCGCGCCCCAGGTCAGGGCATAGTAGGATGGGGTATTCTCGACCATGAAGGCCACAACGTCTTCACACTGCAAACCTCTCGATCGGAAAAACTGGGCCACCTGGTTGGACGCTTCATCCAACTGCCTGAACGTCAGCACCTCGCCAGTCTCTGCCAGGATGACGGCTGGCTTGTCTGGATTTGTCCTTGCATGAACGCTGGGATGCATGGGTGTAGTGACTCCTGTCCGATCAAAAGGAATTGCGAATCTCGCGTTCGCATCATCAAAACGATAGCAGCGATTGAGTTGCAGACCAGCACTGATCTTGGCTAGGGACGCAATGATGGACAGCACATCTTCTTCCGACGCGTTCGATCCGGTCCAGCTTATCAAGATGATGAGCCTCAACGGCCACAACCGGCTGATTGGCATTCGCTATCATGCCCATGGGCCTGGATGGGCGGA
Organism: uncultured Chakrabartia sp.; assembly: GCA_964429375.1. Taxonomy (GTDB): domain Bacteria; phylum Pseudomonadota; class Alphaproteobacteria; order Sphingomonadales; family Sphingomonadaceae; genus Aquisediminimonas. The sequence continues at coordinate 3,855 of CAYSCC010000131.1, read as the reverse complement.
GTTGCGACTCCCGTACAATACGGCCCTGGCCAGCGATGAAGAGACAGGCATCCTCGCCTCAGGCCCTATCTTCACAATGATGGACATGGCCACCTCCATGTCGATCTGGCTCAAGAGCAAGCAGTTTCGGCCGCAGGCGACGCTTGATTTGCGTATCGATTACCTGCGGCCCGCAAAACCCGGCAAGGATGTCTTCGGGCGCGGCGAATGCTATCACCTCACGCGCTCGATCGCGTTTATCCGGGGGCAGGCGCATGACGGTGATCCCGACCGACCCATTGCCCACGTAGCCGGAACCTACATGTTTACGGCGGGTGCATGATGACCATCAAATCACCCTTTGCCCAGACCATGGGATTTGGTTCCGAACGTGACGACGAAGGCCGGCTTGTTCTGACGATGGCCTTTGAGACCAACAAGATGGGCCGACCTGGGTTTCTCCATGGCGGAGCAATCGCCGGATTGCTCGAAACCGTGGCCTTTGCCACCGTGGCCGAAGCGCTGGAAAAACAGGACGAAGCCGTGATCAAGCCGGTTAACGTGACTGTCAATTACCTGCGAGGCGGGCGAGACGCCGTGACCCGCGCACGGGCGACAATTGAGCGCCTCGGCCGTCGTGTTGCAAATGTGGAGGCCATTGCCTGGCAGGAAGATCCCGGCAGCCCGATCGCCATTGCCCAGATGAACCTGATGCTTCAGCGCGACTGATCTGGATTACGATTCAGACGCTGCCGCTTCAGCCTCTTTCCATACGAGTACGGGCTTTCGTGCCGCCAGGGTTTCGTCAAGGCGCCGGCGCGGTGCATGGTAGGGCGCCGATTTGAGTGCCGGATCACCTTGCCGCGCCCGCTGGGCGACCGACCGCAGCGCACCAATGAACTGATCCAGTGTTGCCTTGCTCTCCGTTTCGGTTGGCTCGACGAGCATGGCCCCGTGCACGACCAGGGGAAAATACATGGTCATGGGGTGATACCCTTCGTCAATCAGCGCCTTGGCAATATCCAGCGTCGTGAAACCTTCTGCCAGACCCGAATCCGAAAAGAGCGCCTCGTGCATGCATGGCCCCGTGCCACCAAACGGCGCATCCAGTACGTCATCAAGCGAGCGGAGGACATAGTTGGCGTTCAGAACTGCATCTTCCGAGACCTGCTTCAGGCCGTCGGCACCATGGGACAGGATATAGGCCAAGGCGCGCGTATACATGCCCATCTGCCCATGAAAGGCTGTCATCCGTCCAAAGGATTGCCCTTTTCGTGCACCAATTGTCTCTTCCTCGATAAGCAGAAACTCATCGCCATGCCGTTCAACGAAGGGCAACGGGGCAAAGGGCGCCAGCGCATCCGACAGGACGACAGGCCCGGACCCCGGACCTCCGCCGCCATGAGGGGTGCTGAACGTCTTGTGCAGGTTGATGTGCATGGCATCGATGCCCAGGTCGCCAGGGCGAACCCGTCCCACAATGGCGTTGAAATTGGCGCCATCGCAGTACACAAATCCCCCTGCCGCATGAACCGCTTCCGAAATGGACACCATGTCGCGTTCGAACAGGCCACAGGTATTTGGATTGGTAATCATCACCCCGGCCACATCAGGGCCAAGCCGGGCCTCAAGCGCTGCAAGGTCGACACGCCCCTGCGCATTCGCGGGGATGGATTCAACGGCATAGCCTGCAAAGGCAGCGGTTGCCGGATTTGTGCCATGCGCGCTTTGTGGCACGAGGATCGTGGATCGGGCATCGCCGCGCGCTTCGAGCGCCGCTCGAATGGCGAGTATGCCGCACAACTCCCCATGCGCGCCTGCCTTGGGTGACATTGCGACGGCCTTCATGCCGGTCAGCGCGATGAGCCATTCGGCCAGTTCATGGATGACAGCCAGGGCGCCCTGCACCGTTTCCTTGGGCGCGAGAGGATGAATGTCGGCAAAGCCTTTCATCCTCGCAATCTTTTCGTTCACTCGCGGATTGTGCTTCATCGTGCACGATCCAAGCGGGAAGAGGCCAAGGTCGATCGCGTAATTCTGCCGGGACAGTCGCGTATAGTGGCGCACGGTTTCGGGTTCGGACAGGCCCGGAAGGCCAATGGTGCCACTCCGTTCGAGGCCAGCGAGACGCGTCGCGGTGGGCTGCAAAGGCGCAATGTCAACGCCCGTCGTCTCACAGTCCCCGATTTCGAAGATCAGCGCTTCCTCAAGCATCAAGCCTCGATTGCCCGTACTGGTTGACGTGTCGGGCACCTCGCCAAGCCCCATTTCCGGGCGCCATCCACTGGCGTTGACAGTCATGACAGCACCTCCTGAAGCGTCTTGGCCAGGACTTCGACATCCTCTGCCGCCGCGACTTCCGTAACAGCAACGACCAGACCGTTTTCCAGTGCAGCATTGCCGGGATAAAGACGCCCGAGCGAAACTCCGCCAAGGACCTTGCGCTCTGCCAGTGCCCGAACAATCGGGCGCGCTTCCCTGGGAAGCCGCAGGGTGAATTCATTGAAGAAGCTTTCGTTCACCAGTTGCACACCGGGGATCCTGGTCAATCGTTCAGCCGCTGAAATCGCGAGCGCATGATTCAAGGCCGCCAGATCACGCAATCCGCGTTCCCCAAGCAGCGTCAGGTGAATCGAAAACGCCAGGGCGCACAGGCCGGAATTGGTACAGATGTTGGAGGTCGCCTTTTCACGACGGATATGCTGCTCCCGTGTGGACAGAGTGAGGACAAAACCTCGCTTTCCTTCTGCATCCACCGTCTGCCCACAGAGACGACCCGGCATCTGACGGACGAACTTTTCCTTGCAGGCAAACAGGCCGACATAGGGGCCACCGAACTGAAGCCCTACCCCGATGGACTGGCCTTCACCAACCACGATATCCGCGCCCATTTCGCCCGGGGCACCAATGGCACCAAGCGCAAGGGGCTCCGTAACGACAGCAACCAGTAATGCGCCTTGTTCATGCGCCTTTGCCGCGATCGCCGACAGGTCTCCGATGCGCCCCAGAATGTCAGGGTATTGGACCACGACGCAACTTGTCTCTCCATCGATTTCGGCAAGCAGCCGTTCGCAATCGGTCTCTGCGGAAAGCTCCGGCGGCGCAGTCAAAAGCTGATCACCCGTGAATCGCGCCATCGTCTCGGCAAGGCTTACATAATGGGGATGAAGTCCCGACGAAATGACAGCCTTTGTTCGCCGCGTGATGCGGGCTGCCATGGTGATGGCTTCCCAGCACGCCGTTGACCCGTCGTACATTGAGGCGTTTGCGACGTCGCAGCCGAAAAGCCGGGCAACCTGTGTCTGGAACTCGAAAAGGATCTGCAGCGTGCCCTGTGCAATTTCCGGCTGATACGGGGTATACGCCGTGAGGAATTCGCCGCGCTGGATGATATGATCGACGCTTGCCGGAATATGGTGCTTGTAGGCCCCGCAGCCGAGAAAGAACGGATGGTGCCCTGCGGCCATGTTCCTGCGCGCAAGGGCCGAAAAATGCCTCTCGACAGCCATCTCGCTGGCATGACCAGGCAGATCGGCGATGGGGCCAGTCAGCTGTGCCGCGGCCGGAACGTCAACGAAGAGATCGTCAATATGCTGCGCACCAATTCTTGCGAGCATGGCGTGCCGGTCAGCCGGCGACAGAGGAAGATAACGCATCAGAGACCGTTCACATACGCCTTGTAGGCGGCCTCATCCATCAGCCCATCCAGCTCCGCGGGGTCGGCCAGTGTGAGTTTGAAGAACCAGCCTTCGCCTTCCGGATCCGAGTTGATGAGAGCCGGGTCCCCATCGAGCGCCCCGTTGCCTTCCGTGACAGTCCCTGAGACCGGCGCATAAACATCCGAAGCAGCCTTGACCGATTCGACGACAGCGGCAT
>CAYSCC010000130.1:0-5397 GCA_964429375.1 uncultured Chakrabartia sp. | reverse complement strand
TTGAGCTTGAATTCCTCGACCCGGGCTTCATCCGGCGTGATCGTCGCGCATTTGACACCTACGCCGTATTTCTGGATCGCCTTTGCACTGTCGACCGTCACCTGGTCATTCGTCTCGTCGCGCTTTTCGACCCCCAAATCATAATAGTCGAGCTCAATGTCGAGGAAGGGAAGGATCAGCTGCTCACGTATCCACTGCCAAATGATCCGGGTCATTTCGTCGCCATCAATTTCGACAACGGGAGTCTTTACCTTGATCTTTGCCATGTGCTGCTGCTTTCTCCGTCACAATTTCGGTAGCGCTCTAGGGCGGCCCGCGACAGCAATCAACCGCTTCTGCTTGCCAGCTGTGCCGTGCGTGCCTAGAACCCCTCTTCATGGCCGCACTAGATAAGAACGACCCTCAAAGCGAGGGCGTAAAATGGCGTTTCCCATCGGTTCATCCGGAGGGGCGAAAATTTGCAGTAATATCAGCTGCGATTACCTGCGTGATCGCGCTTGTGGGATGGCAATCCCTTGGCTGGCTGATGGTAGGCGTGACAGTTTGGGTTCTCGCTTTTTTTAGGGATCCAGTCCGCACCACTCCCCGCAACGAACGGTATGTCATTGCGCCTGCGGACGGGATGGTCACGCTGATCCAATCTGTTCCGGCGCCGCAGGAGCTTGTTGGTGAGCTTGGCGATAGTCACTTTACGCGGGTTTCAATCTTCATGAGTGTGTTTGACGTCCATATCAACCGGACACCGGTGGCAGGAACGATCAAGCAGGTTGTCTATATCGCCGGGAAATTCCTGAACGCGGATCTCGACAAGGCGAGCGAGGATAATGAACGGCAACACTTCGTGGTTGAACGTAGTGATGGCGTCAAAGTGGGATTCACGCAAATCGCCGGGCTCGTTGCGCGGCGGATCGTGCCGTTCGTCAAGCCAGGCGATATTGTCGCGGCCGGGCAGCGCATCGGGCTGATCCGGTTCGGCAGCCGCGTCGATGTCTATTTGCCTGCCGGAACCGCTCCCAAGGTGGCCCTTGGCCAGCGCTGCGTCGCCGGCGAAACGGTGATAGGCATTCTGGGGGACAATGAAAGCGTATGCGGGATTCGCCTGTGAGCAGTGACGATCCTGTTACGAGGGGAGGGCTCAGCCTGCGTGCGGTTCCGCCCAATGCGATTACTGCCCTTGCCCTGTGCTTTGGCCTGACTGGCGTCCGCTATGCCATATCTGCGACCGGAACCGATCCGCATACCGGTGACTGGGAAAGGGCAATTGGCGCGATTATTGTTGCCGGTGTGCTGGACGGAATCGATGGTCGTGTGGCGCGCCTGCTCAAGGCTGAAAGCCGGTTTGGGGCAGAGCTGGATTCGCTGTCTGACGTGATTGCCTTTGGCGTTTCGCCGGCGATTATCCTGTATCTCTGGTCACTTCAGCAATTGCCGAGGTTTGGCTGGATCTTTGCTCTGGCGCTGGCGGTCTCGTGCGCGCTCAGGCTAGCCCGGTTCAACGCCCGTATTGATGTGGCGGATCAGCCTCACAAATCAGCCGGATTTCTGACCGGCATACCAGCCCCGGCAGGGGCTGGCCTTGCCTTTGCTCCGCTCTATGTCTGGCTGGTGACGGGCAATGAATGGTTCAGGGAGCCGTTCGTTGTGGCGCCATGGGCCGGGCTCGTTGCGTTCCTGATGATTTCAAATGTGGCCACATATAGCTGGGGCTCGATCCGTCTGAGGCGCCACATCCGCCTCGAAGCGATCCTGCTTGCCGCACTGATCGGCACAGCCTTGTTCTCCGATCCCTGGATTACTCTGACGGCCATATCAGCTGCATATCTTGCAGCCATTCCGTTCAGCATCCGGAGTTACGCCAAGGTCAAGCGCGCACGCGCCATGCTGGCCCAGACCGAACCGTACTGATCAGGATCAGGCAGCCAGACGGTCACATGCTGGCGTTCCAGCCACAATTGGCTGCTGCGCACGAAATGGAATGATGACCGCTTCGCGTCCACCCTGCGAAGGAGACACACCGGCAAGAGCGTCCAGGATGCGGTCCAAATGTGCAACAATGGTTTGGCGGATCACTCCAATGGCGATCAGCAATGCAAGGCCCGACAGGAGAATGCTGAGAATGTGCATGATATTCCCTTTCTGTTCCCCTACTGTTCCATTGTCAAGCGTAAGTTTTGTATTTGTTCTCTTTTTAGTTGGTGTTGCGCGTGATGATGGCCCTGCTCGTGCGCTTCCAGTCAGGAAATCCCCAGTCCGAGGGGTCCTCAATGCCCATTACGGACCAGCCGCCCTTGTTCCGGGACACTTCGATGTCGAGGAGGGGTTCGTCGTGTCCACGGTCAGGCGAATAGAAGATCCTTGCGCGCGGCAAGGTGAAGTCAGATGCGGCCTCGCCCGTGACAATTGCCAGCTTGTCGTCATTGACGCGGATGAGCGTGCCAACCGGAAGAATCCCGAGACTTTCGATGAAAGCATCCACGATTTCCGTGTCAAAATGCCCATCCCAGCTTTGCATCAGCTGAAGGGCGTGTGACGCGGACCAGGGCGTATTGTACGGGCGTTGCGAAGTTACGGCATCATAGACGTCGCACACAGAAGACATGCGCGCAAAGAGGCTCAGGGCCGTGCCCGGCAATCGCTTTGGATAACCTGTACCATCCATCTTTTCGTGGTGATGCAGGCATACATCAAGGGCTGTTTCGCTGACACCGGATGATGACGAGAGAATGTCGTAGCCGCGCTGCGGGTGATTTCGTACGGTCTCCATTTCATCTTCGTCAAGCCGTGCCGGCTTTTTCAGGATCAACTCAGGTATGGCCATTTTGCCAACGTCATGAAGCAGGCCCGCCACACCGATTTCGTGAGTCAGTGCCTCATCCAGTCCCATTGATCTGCCGAGGTTGATCATCAGGGCGCAGACCGCGACGGAGTGGAGATAGGTATATTCGTCCTTTGTCTTGAGCTTGGCGATATTGAGGATGATGGACGGATCACGCGAGACGGACTGCGAGATTTCCTCCACAATTGTCCCCATCGACTCTGTCTGAACTGCCTTGCCCAGTCTTGCGTCCTCAAACAGACCCATCACGGCGACTTTCGAGCGCTTGATGGTGCTCGTCGCCTTTCGGAGTTCCACAATCCGTTCGCGTGCGCTTAACGGGGTCCGATCTGCGCTGACCTGCTCCCTGTTCGACTGGGTGAGACATTGAGTCGGATCCAGGCCGCGCGAAGCATCGATGACAAGGAAGTCGACATTGCTCGCAAAGACCCGATCCAGTTGTGATTGTTCCGAGAGCAGAAAGCGCGACCGCCAGAAGGGGTGGTCCATCCACGACCCCTCGATCGCGTGGACAAACATCCCCAAGCGGACATCGTGTTTTGCTACCCTGACCAGCATGTGCGAACTAGACTGACTTGAACCCCCGGTTGATCGGCTTTGCCTGCCAAAAAGACCTTTGCTTTCCGCAAATACTTAAGGTTAACCGCCTTGATTGAGCAGTAATTGCAGCACCTCTTGCATTATGGGCCCGGCTTCGCTATCGGCGCGCCCTCAATCCCGCATGGGTGGCATCATAAACCGGTGTGACGCACCAGATCCTGATCGGGTCGACGGCTTCATTCTCGCTGCCCAGTGGAACAACCGGAAGGAGACTATCCCCATGGCGGCACCGACTGTCACCATGCACCAGCTGCTCGAGGCAGGTGCGCATTTTGGACACCAGACACATCGCTGGAATCCAAAAATGAAACCCTACATCTTTGGCGACCGCAACGGCGTTCACATTCTCGACCTGTCCCAGACCGTGCCGCTTTTTGCGCGCGCTCTCGAGTTTGTGAGCCAGACAGCGGCACGCGGCGGAAAGGTGCTGTTTGTTGGCACCAAGCGCCAGGCTCAGGAGCCGATTGCAGAGGCTGCTCGTGCATCGGGCCAGCACTTTGTCAACCATCGCTGGTTGGGCGGAATGCTCACCAACTGGAAGACGATTTCAAACTCGATCAAGCGTCTGAAATCGATGGAAGAGCAGCTTGCGGGTGATACGCATGGCCTGACCAAGAAGGAAATCCTGCAGCTGACCCGTGAACGCGACAAGCTTGAACTCTCGCTTGGCGGCATTCGCGACATGGGCGGAATTCCAGATGTCATGTTCGTCGTTGACGCGAACAAGGAAGAACTCGCGATCAAGGAAGCCAATGTTCTTGGCATCCCTGTGGTTGCCATTCTTGATTCCAACGTTTCGCCAGATGGTATTGCCTTCCCGATTCCGGCGAACGACGATGCCAGCCGCGCGATCCGTCTGTATTGTGATGCAGTTTCGGCCGCTGCGACGCGCGGAGGCCAGCAGGGCGCGGCATCTCGTGGTGTCGATCTGGGCGCAATGGATGAGCCGCCGGCCGAAGAGGCGCTGTCTGAGGACGCACCAGCCGAAGTATAACCACTCGGCCGTGCCATTTGTGTCGGTGGCGTACAGGGTTTTCCCCGCCTCCCGCACAGGCGCGGCCAGTTTTCTGAAAGGATGAACCATGGCAGAAGTGACTGCATCAATGGTGAAGGACCTGCGTGACAAGTCAGGCGCAGGTATGATGGATTGCAAAAAGGCGCTTGCCGAAACTGGTGGCGACATGGAAGCCGCCGTTGACTGGCTGCGGACCAAGGGCTTGGCGACAGCGTCCAAGAAGTCGAGCCGCACGGCTGCTGAAGGTCTTGTCGGCGTTGCCGTCAAGGGCACAACCGGTACGGCCGTTGAAGTCAATTCGGAAACTGACTTCGTTGCCAAGAATGATCAGTTCCAGGACTTTGTGCGCACCGTGACCGAGCTGGCTATCGAGACGGGCGATGATGTGGAAGCACTCGCAGCGGCGAGCTATCCTTCAGGCGGTACTGTCGCGGATGCGCTGACCACCAACATTGCAACGATCGGTGAGAACCAGACCCTCCGCAGGGTCCGGCGCCTGAGTGTTACTCAGGGGGCAGTTGTGCCTTATGTCCACAATGCCGCGGCTCCGGGACTTGGAAAGATTGGTGTCCTTGTTGCGCTGGAAAGCTCGGCGCCCGCCGAAAAGCTTGAAACGCTGGGCAAGCAGCTGGCCATGCATGTGGCTGCAGCATTTCCGCTTGCCCTTGACGAAAGCGGCATTGATGCAGACGTGATCGCGCGCGAGCGTGCCATCGCGCAGGAAAAGGCAGCAGAATCCGGCAAGCCGGCAGAAGTTGTCGCCAAGATGGTCGATGGTGCAGTGACGAAGTTCGTCAAGGAAAACGCGCTGCTCAACCAGCTTTTCGTCATGGATGGCAAAACGAGAATCAGTGACGTTGTGGCTGCGGCTGCAAAGGATGTTGGCGCCTCGATCGTGCTCAATGACTATGTCCGGTTTCAACTCGGCGAAGGCATCGATAAGAAG
>CAYSCC010000129.1:0-5405 GCA_964429375.1 uncultured Chakrabartia sp. | reverse complement strand
CGTCGATTGTGATGCCCTGCTCGCGCTCGGCGGCGAGGCCATCCACAAGCAGGGCGAAGTCAATCTCCTGCCCTTGCGTGCCGACCCTTTTGGAATCCGCCTGAAGCGCCTCGAGCTGATCCTCGAAGATCATCTTTGAATCATACAAAAGCCGACCGATCAGCGTCGACTTGCCGTCGTCCACGCTACCGCAGGTGATGAAGCGCAACAGGCTCTTGTGCTGGTGCGCGTCCAGATAGGCGTCGATATCCTCCGCAATCAGGGCATCGGCCTTGTAGATTTCGCCTGACATCAGAAATACCCTTCCTGCTTCTTCTTCTCCATCGAAGCATCACCGCCATCCTTGTCGATGATCCGGCCTTGCCGTTCCGATGTCGTGGTGAGCAGCATTTCCTGGATGACTTCGGGAAGCGTCTTCGCTTCGCTCTCCACGGCGCCAGTCAGCGGATAGCAGCCGAGCGTGCGGAAACGGATCGAGCGTTCTACCGGCGTTTCGCCCGGCCTCAGCGGAAAACGATCATCATCGACCATCAGAAGCAGCCCATCGCGTTCGACAGTTGGTCGCTTGGCACTGAAGTAAAGCGGGACGATCGGAATGTCGTTCAAATGAATGTACTGCCAGATGTCCAGCTCGGTCCAGTTCGAGATCGGGAAGACGCGGATGCTCTCTCCTTTGGCCTTGCGCGCGTTGTAAAGGTTCCAGAGCTCCGGACGCTGGTTTTTCGGATCCCAACCATGGGTTGCAGTCCGGAACGAGAAGATCCGTTCCTTGGCGCGACTTTTCTCCTCGTCACGCCGCGCGCCGCCGAACGCGACATCGAAGTTCCATTTGTCCAGCGCCTGCTTCAACCCTTCCGTCTTCCACATGTCCGTGTGAAGCGGGCCATGGTCGAACGGGTTGATGCCGCGCTCCTTGGCTTCCGGATTGTGATAGACAAGCAGCTCCATCCCGCTCTCTTGCGCCATCCGGTCTCGCAGCGCGTACATGTCCTTGAACTTCCAGGTCGTATCGACATGAAGAAGCGGGAATGGCGGAGGCGAGGGATAAAAGGCCTTGCGTGCCAGATGCAGCATGACGGCCGAATCCTTGCCGACTGAATAGAGCATCACCGGCTTTTCAGCCTCAGCGACAACCTCTCGCATGATGTGGATGCTTTCGGCTTCGAGCCGCTCCAGGTGCGTCAATATCCGGGTCATTGTTGCTCCAGGGTTCACAAGACGATTCACGGTTGCCCCAGCAACAACTTCTGCGGTAGACCCATATGGGAGGGGCATGCAAATGAATTCCCAACTTGGCCAGACTGATCTCTTCCTGCCCCTGTTCGAAGGGATTCTTGAAAGGCCGCTCTGGGAGACATTCCTGCAGAGACTCTTGGCCCGCACTCAAGCCAGACAAGTCTGGCTTTGTCTTGCAGACGCGATTGTCAGCCCCCATGCCACGATTGACCGCCGCATTGTCGCGGGGGGCATGACGCCGGCAGGCGACGCAGGCAAAGTGGTGGATGCCCTTCACCTTCTTGCAGGCTCCGGACTGCGCCCCAATCGGGTCTACGGTTTCAGGGAGCTCTATGACAACCTGACTCTAAATGGTGGAACGGGCCATGCAGACGCCTTGCATGCGGCCGGAATCGGCGACGCGCGACTTATCCGGATCCCTGCAAATGAGCGAGAAAGCGTCTGGATCTCCCTGTTGCACGAACGCGAGGACTTTCAGGCAGCAGACAGCGCTTTGCTGGCATCACTTGCGCCGGCCATCGCTGTTGCCACCCGGATCCTTCTTGCCATCGGGGCCTATTGCGCGCGGATGACTGTTGCTGAAGCAGCGCTTGCCCGGCTGGGCATTGCGCAGGCGATCTTCGATCAGCAAGGGCAACTGATCACATCAGATCCATCCTGGCTCGCCAAACAGCCACTTCAGCTGGACAGGGAAAGTGCGATTGCGGCAGCGCACTCAAATCTTCGGCAATCCAATGCCGAGGAGTTTGCAGTTCTGCCAATTGAACGGCTGGGGCGACCACTGATTGCGCGCAGGGCAAGAGAGCTGCCACTTCCCCTGCCCCGCCAGGCATCTTTCGTGGCCAGCCACCGGACCCCGCGGGACGTTGACCCGACACCCTCTGAGCCCATCGTGGCCGCCACATTTGGCCTCTCACCCCGTGAATCAGCCCTGGCATGCAGGCTGGCTGCCGGCCACAGCCTTGCTGAATCCGCAAAGCTGCTCGGCCTGACCACCGAAACCGCACGGAACTACAGCAAGAAGATCTTCGCCAAAGCGGGCGCGCGTGGACAAGCGGATCTCGTGCGCAAGATCCTGTCGTGCCTGACATAGGCGAAGCGGAGCTCAGGCTGCCGCAGCAGCCTTTTCCTTCTTGTAGATGCTGACTTTGGGAAATTCGAAGAGCTTCATCACCATGGGCTCGAAGAACGACAGCGGCGCGGTATCATAGTTCGGATCGAAGGCCGGACAGTCATATTTCTCGATGAATTCCGCCGTTGCCTCGTAGAACTCATGGCCGCGGAACCTGTCTCGCATATTGCGGTCCAGCCCGAGGTAGTGGAAAAAGTTGTAGCCCTGGAAAATCCCGTGATGCTCCGTAATCCAGCGGAGCTCTTCGGAAACAAAGGGCTTGATGATCGCAGCAGCAATATCCGGGTGATTATATGCACCCAAGGTGTCTCCAATGTCATGGAGCAGCGCCATGACCACATAGTCTTGGCTGCGTCCATCCCGGTGGGCGCGGGTTGCAGTCTGAAGGCAATGCTGCAATCGATCGATGGCAAAGCCGCCAAAGTCCCCGCTGAGCAATTGCAAGTGGTCCAGGACCCGTCTGCCACCGTTCCGCGAAAAAGGGGTCAGATGCGACATGATCGCATCCCAGTCTTCCTGGGTACTCTTGCTCATGTCGTGAAATTTCGCGCTCGCGCCTTCAGTCATCCCAGAATCTCCTCTTTGCTGAAAGGATGATAACGTGCGACGTGCGCGGCTTCAATCCGCCGCCGAATTGAGCTAGGACGACCGCATGGAGATACCCGGGCTGCGCTCACAACCCTTTTTTGAAGACAAGAACCGAGCGTTCTGGTTGCTTCAATCCGCTGGATGGACGTTTTACCTGATGCTCCGAATGGCATCAGGTGTCGGCAATGGCGTGAGCCTGTCCTTCCTGATCCCGGTACTGGTTTCTGCCGCCACGGGCTATTCCATCACGCTCGTAATGGGGGCGATCTTCCGGTCATTGATCAATCGCGGTCCGATCGTCACATGGGGCGGATCCCTGATCATCGTCATGATTGCGGTCGCAGCTTATTCGGCGATCGACGCATGGATGTTCAACATGATGAACAGGGAAGGTGCCGGATTCAACGGCTCTCTGTTCCTTGGATCCGTGACGATCAACACACTGCTGCTGGGCGCATGGTCTGCCTTGTACTACGGCATCAATTTCTACCTCATTGTCGAACGGCAGACGGATCAGCTTGCAGCGCTCGAGAGTCAGGCAACATCGGCGCAACTCGCCATGCTGCGCTACCAGCTCAATCCACACTTCCTGTTCAACACGCTCAATTCCATTTCAACGCTGGTCCTTTTGAAGCAAACGGAGCGAGCTAACGCCATGCTCTCCCGACTGTCCTCCTTTCTGCGCTACACGCTGGTCTATGAACCGACCGCGCAAGTCACACTGGCGCAGGAAGTCGAGACGCTGAAGCTTTATTTGGAAATCGAGAAAATGCGTTTCGAAGACAGGCTCCGCCCAAACTTCGAAATTGACGGCGCCGCAGCCAAGGCCCGCCTACCGTCCCTGCTCCTGCAACCATTGGTTGAAAATGCCATCAAATATGCTGTAACACCTCAGGAAGACGGCGCAGATATAAGCGTTGCAGCACGACTGATCGGAGATCGCGTGCAGATTACCGTATCCGACACAGGGAGCGGGTTGAACGGCGCAGTCCAGCGCCCGAATGCATCTACAGGGGTGGGCCTTGCGAATATTCGCGACCGGCTGGCGCAAGCCTATGGCGAGGATCAACGCATTGATTTTGGAAGCCAGGCGGGCGGAGGATTTTCAGTGACGATCGACATACCATACCGCGAGCAGGAAACAGCATGACCATCCGCACCATCCTCGTTGATGATGAAAAGCTGGCCATTCAGGGCCTGCAGCTTCGGCTTGAGGCGCATCCCGATGTTGAAGTGATCGAGACGTGCCTCAACGGTCGCGAAGCGATCCGGGCAATCAAGACCCACAAGCCCGATCTCGTTTTCCTCGATATCCAGATGCCCGGTTTCGATGGATTTTCCGTCGTTTCGGGGCTGATGGAAGTGGAGCCGCCGCTGTTTGTGTTCGTGACGGCCTATTCTGATCATGCCATACGAGCCTTCGAGGCGCAGGCGACTGACTATCTCATGAAGCCGGTCGAGCAGGACCGACTGGCCGACACGATGGAGCGCGTGCGTCAGCGCCTTGCGGAAAAACGCGGCGTTGAAGAGGTTGAAAGGCTGAAGGAAGTCCTCGCCGAGCATGCGCCCGAAGCGCATGATGAACTTGTCGAATCTGCTGACACGCCCGCCGCCAATCGCTACGAAAAGATGATCAACATCAAAGACCAGGGCCAGATTTTCCGGGTCGAGGTCGATAGTATCGAGCGGATCGACGCTGCTGGCGATTATATGTGCATTTACACGGGCGGCGACACGCTGATCCTTCGCGAAACGATGAAGGATCTGGAAAAGCGGCTGGACCCTCGAAAATTCCAGCGCGTTCACCGGTCAACAATCGTGAACCTGGATTTGGTCAAGCAGGTCAAGCCTCACACGAACGGGGAATGCTTTCTCATTCTCGAATCCGGCGCGCAGGTGAAAGTCAGCCGCAGCTATCGCGATGTCGTTGCGCGATTTGTGCATTGAGGCTGAAGGACGACAATTCGTTGTCGCGCTAGTCTTCCTCTTTTCGGCCCTTGGTGTCGCCCTTCTTGCGGCGCGCATTGTTTGAATAGAGCAGTGCTGCAACAATTGCCGCCGAACCGATGCCAATGCCGATCCCTGCCTTGAGCATGTTGGCCTTGCGCCTGGACTCCTCGTCATTTGCGGGAGGAGCGGAGCTGCTGTCGTCAGTCATCAAAAAGGTCCTGTTCTGAGATATCCCAGCCTAACTCTGCCGCACCCCATGCTGTCAACATTGAAGCGGCAGCCTGCGTCATGAAACTGGCGAACCGCGCCGCTATTCAGACGAAGCGGCAATCTCCGCCAGAAAGCCGCTATCCTTCACCCGGATCTGGCCATGTTCAAGCTCGATGACGCCTGCTTCGGCCCAGGCGGAGAGTTGCCGATTGATATTTTCCCGGCTCATGCCGGCAAAGGCACCAAGTTCGGCCTGGCTCAAATCCAACCGCAGGCGACCAGAGCCCGT
>CAYSCC010000128.1:0-5407 GCA_964429375.1 uncultured Chakrabartia sp. | reverse complement strand
GACTTCATGCGCATCATCCGCAATCCGGTTGGCGCCGATGTTGAATTGCACATCGATCTGCGGCTGCCCTTGCCACTGAAAGACGCCTGGGGCGTTCGGGTTCTCGAAGGACAAGTCCTTCACATATTGGGAGATCATGCCCACAGCCGGAGCAGTGTCTTCACCATTGGCAAGCGGTTCGCTGCCGGTATCATCAGCCATTTGAAAATCCTCGGGTCAATCGTAATTTGGAGGCGCGGACCGAACCATCGCCGTGCCGCGGGCGCCTAGCAGCCGCGACAGGCAAGGGCAATGGGAGAGATTTTCAGCGAAAGTGATTTGAAACCGACGTTTGTCGCGCCTATGTACGATGTTGGATCGCCTTGGAGACGACATGACCGGCATTATCATCTTTGCCATGATCGCCCTGTTCTTGGGGCTTAGGCTGTATGCAGTGCTTGGCAAGCGCACTGGGCATGAGCAAACCCTGTCTCGGCCTGCGGACGATCTGGTTCGCGATAGACCCCTTGTGCCATCGCTTGACGATTCCCGCGAAGTTCCCCTTGTCGTGCCTGAAGAACATCATGAATCCGGCGCCGAAGCGGGCTTGCGCGCGATTTCGGCAGCAGACCGGAACTTCAGCACAGCCGATTTCCTCGATGGAGCAAAACAGGCCTATCGTTTGATCCTTGAGGCATTCTGGGCCGGGAAGGAAGAAGACTATCGGGCCTATGTGTCTGAAGAAGTCCGGCAAGCCTTTGGCGAAGATATCGCTGATCGGGCCGCCCAAGGTCATGTTCTCGACAATCGCATGGTCCGCATTGAACGGGCCGTGATTTCCGATGCAAAGCTCAGCAACGGAACTGCGGAGATCACCGTTCGTTTCGATGCTGACATTGCCGCCGTAACGCGTGATACGGAAGGCAAGGTGATCGCAGGGTCGCTGACAGATGCAGTTCCAACGCATGACGCCTGGACTTTCGCGCGAAACCTGCGCTCGTCTGATCCCAATTGGCTTTTGACGGACACCGACGAAGCGGCTTGAGGTGTCGCTGGTGTTGAGCCGATCTCTCGCTTTTCTCTCGCTAATCCTGCTGCTCAGCGCCTGCGGCGCGCGAATTGTCCCCAATGGCCGTCCGCAGGGCGCAGGAACGACCATCAAACCCGTCCCGAATGTACCCATTGCGCCAAAGCCCGTGGACGCAGCAGGAAAGGGCCCCAATGCCCGCTCGGTCGGGGTAATTGCGGCCGACTTGCCCTTGCTCGAGAAAGAAGGAGCTGCGCGCGCCCTTCAGGCGTTTCGCATCTCCTGTCCGTCACTTGTCAAACGCAAGGACCAGTCTGGCCTGACGCGGCCGGAGGACTGGCGGCCAGCCTGTGCCGCAGCCTCCAGTTGGCGCATGGACGACGCAGCCGGATTTTTCGCAACTAATTTCGAGGCTGTGCAGGTCGGCGATGGCAAGGCCTTTGCCACAGGCTACTACGAACCGGAAATCGTCGGTTCCCGGACAAAGGCGCCGGGCTATGACGTGCCGATCTACAGTCGCCCGAACGACCTGATTGAAGTGGACCTTGGGCTGTTTTCAGATGAACTCAAGGGAAAGAAGATCCGCGGCCGCGTGAGGGGGCAAAGCTTCATTCCCTACGCCGATCGAGCGGAAATCGAGGAAGGCGCACTCGCAGGGCGAGGGCTTGAGATTGCGTGGGCTGCGGACGTCGCGGAATTTTTCTTCCTCCAGGTTCAGGGGTCGGGCCGACTGAAGCTGCCAGATGGCAGTGTCATGCGCATTGGCTATGACGGGCAGAACGGCCGCGATTATACCGGTATTGGAAAATTGATGCGCGATCGCGGTCTTCTGGGGCCAGACCAGACTTCCATGCAGGGCATCGTCAATTGGCTTCATGAACATCCGGAAGAAGGCCGCGCAATCATGCGGGAAAACAAGAGCTGGGTCTTCTTCAAGGAGCTCACAGGGCCTGGGCCAATCGGTGCATTGGGATTGCCGGTTACAGCCAGCGCCACTGTGGCTGCGGATCCAAGTTTCATTCCGCTTGGTGCGCCCGTCTTCCTTTCGCTGGATCGCATGGAGGCGACAGGCCTGTGGATCGCACAGGATACAGGAGGGGCAATCAAGGGGGCCAATCGTTTCGATACGTTCTGGGGCGCAGGTGCGCGGGCCAGAGCCATTGCCGGAGGCATGGCAGCGCGTGGGACTGCATTCCTCATGCTGCCGATTGGAACGCTCTCCCGGATCGCGCGGGAGCAAGTTGATGTCACGCCGCCTAACCCCTGAAGAGCGTGCTGTTTGGCGCAGAGTTACCGAAACTGTGCGCCACACCCGGCCGGCCTCAACTGCATCAGAGGCTCTGCCGGGACTGCTCGATCAAGCGGCAAGCCCTGCTTTCGCCCGGATTTCGGCACCTGCGCTTAAGGAAAGTCCGCGAAGGCCGAACACAGGCCGACAAATTCACAACACCCTGGATGGAAGTTGGGACAAGCGCCTTTCAAAAGGGGCGATCGAACCGGATCGGGTGATTGACCTGCACGGCGAAACGTTGGCGACGGCACACGCAAAGTTGAACCGGGCCCTGTCCGACGCGCTTCGCAATGGGGCGCGGATCGTGCTGCTCGTTACGGGCAAGCCTGCGGTTGACAATCCGCGCTTGCCGCCGACGTCACGGGGGGTCATCCGCGCTTCGGTGAAGGACTGGCTTGCGGCATCCCCGCATTCATCTCATATCGCGGCCGTGCGTGGCGCGCATCCCAGGCATGGAGGGCAAGGAGCCCTTTACGTCATTCTGAAGCGTGCGCGATGATCGCCGCATAGATTCTGGTCAAATCCAGAATGTCCGGCAGCGCAACTGCTTCGTCCAGCTTGTGCATTGTTGCGTTGCAAAGGCCGAATTCCACAACCGGACATATCTGCGACAGGAACCGCGCATCCGAAGTGCCTCCTGTCGTTGAAAGTTCGGGCCTTATCCCCGTCACGCCTTCCACGGCATTCGACACAAGAGTGCTGAGTTCTCCAGGCGGTGTGAGAAAAGCTTCCCCTGAAATCCTGGCGATGACTTCTCCCCCCGGACTTTCCGACCGCACGATCCCGGAAATGCGCTCCACAAGTTCCTGTCCCGTATGCAGGCTGTTGAATCTTATGCTCAATCTCGCGCGTGCTATAGCCGGTATGACGTTGGTTGCCGGGTTCCCGACTTCAATATCGGTGACCTCAACATTGGAGGGCTGAAACCAGTCTGTCCCCTCATCAAGGAGCAAGGCATCAATGCGGCTCAAGATGCGCACGAGTTTCGGAATTGGGTTGTCGGCCATGTGTGGATAGGCGACATGGCCCTGAACACCAGGGATGTTGAGCCAGATGTTGACGGAGCCCCGCCGCCCGATCTTCATCATGTCGCCAAGCCGGTGCACGCAGGTTGGTTCTCCAACGATGCACAGGTCGGGGATCAGGCTTCGGCCCTTGATATGATCAATCAAGGCAACCGTCCCATGGATGGCGGGGCCTTCCTCATCTCCCGTGATGATCAGGCTGATCCGGCCCGAATGCGCAGCGGGGACAGCCGCCACAAAGGCAGCGATGCTGGACTTCATGTCCACCGCCCCGCGTCCGAACAGCAGATCCCCTCTGATTTCTGGCGTGAACGGGTCACTCGTCCAACCCGGTCCGGGTGGGACAACATCGAGATGCCCGGCAAACGCAAGGTGCCTTCCGCCGCCAGTGCCCGACCGCGTGGCAAACATGTTTTCCACTGGGCCATCCGGCGGGTGGCCACAGACAAAACGTTCGACTTCGAAACCCAGGGGACGCAGCGCATTTTCAAGCACGTCGAACACGGCACCTGTGGCTGGTGTCACGCTCGGCGCCGCGATCAGCGCCTGTGCCAGTCGGATTGCGTCAGTCATTCGCTCCGCCTAGCTTGTGTCCACGCAATTGCAAAGGGAAGGCGTATGCCCAAACTCAATCTCGATGAAATCGAGCAGACGAACAAGACTGGATATCCGCCCGACTATGCGGATCAGGTGAAAGAGCGCTGGTATCGCAGGCTGGCGCCCGCGTCAGGGCTTAAAGATTTTGGTGTCAGCCATGTGACGCTCAAGCCGGGAGCATGGTCGGCGCAGCGGCACTGGCACGAAGGGGAAGACGAATTTGTCGTGATGCTGGCAGGCGAAGCGATGCTGGTCGACGACACGGGCGAAACACGCATGCAGGCTGGGGATTGTGCCGCATTTCCGAAAAATGACGGCAATGGCCATTGCCTGATCAATCGCAGCGAGGCCGATTGTGTCTATATTGCGGTCGGCAAGCCATCGGCGACGGATTGCCATTATCCCGATATCGACATGCACTTTGATGGCGCCAAGGGCACTCAATGTCACAAGGATAGCACGCCCTGGTAAACAGCTCAGCTCGCCAGGGCCTGCCAGGTTGCCATCGCGAGGCTGAATCCCCTGATGTCGCCGCTGGTCGTGCCCTCCATCCGGTTCATGGCATAGGCAATGCAGGTGCGCGCATCCATGTCGATGATCACAAGTGAGCCACCATAGCCGCCCCAGTACATGCAGCTCGAATTCGGAAGCGGGACCAATCCGCCGTGAAGACCAAACCCCAACCCGTAGCGAACGGGAATGCCGAGGATCAGGTCCTGTCCTTCAATCTGGAGTTCCAGCGCCTTTCGGCATCCTGCTTCCGAAAGAAACTGCTTCCCGCCAGCAGTGCCGCCATTGGCCAATATGGTCTGCACTGTTGCGACCGAGCGTGCATTGCCAGTGCCGCCGGCAGCCGGAATCTCGGCACCCCGCCAGGCCCGGGTACGCGTCGCCAGCACATCGATACCGGGATTGTTGGCCATGTTCGCCGCAAGCGACCCTTCTGCCACAGAAGAAATGCTTGAGCCCGCAGCCGGTGGCACCAGATCGGCAACACGGGCGTCCTCTGATGCCGGAAGGCCAATGTGAAAATCAGCGCCCAGTGGCTCTGCCAGTTCATTGCGAAAGAATTGCCCCAGCGTCTGCCCGGTGATGCGGCGGACAACTTCACCGACCAGATATCCCTGTGTCACTGCATGATATCCGGCGGCGGTCCCGGGTGCCCAGAATGGCTCCTGGGCGGCGAGGAGACTGGTAACCTTTTCCCAGTCGTAGAGATCGTCCTTCGCAATGGGCTGACGCCATCCGGAAAGGCCGGCTGAATGGCTCATCAGATGGCCGACCTTGATATCCTGTTTGCCGCTGGCGGCGAATTCAGGCCAATAGTGCGCAACGGCGGCCTGAAAATCGAGTTCGCCTCTGTCAGCAAGCATCAATGCGGACAGTGCCGTCATCGTCTTTGTCGTCGAATAGACATTCACGATCGTATCACGGCCCCATGGGCGCACGCGTGCCTCATCCGCATGCCCGCCCCACAGGTCGACAACC
>CAYSCC010000127.1:0-5444 GCA_964429375.1 uncultured Chakrabartia sp. | reverse complement strand
AGGCCAAGAAGGCCGCTGCAGTGCTGGGTGCCAACTACCCCGGCAGCAAATGGTATGATCGGGCATTTGAACTGATGCAAAAGCATCCTTCCTGACGCTTGCCGGTCAATGCTTACTAGCCTGTCGATCCGCGATGTTGTGCTGATCGAAACGCTCGACCTTGATTTTTCATCGGGCCTTGGCGTTCTGACCGGTGAAACCGGAGCAGGCAAATCCATCCTTCTTGATGCCTTGGGGCTGGCGCTTGGTGATCGGGCAGACAGCGGACTGGTGCGGTCAGGTGCAACTCAGGCGAGCGTAACCGCCAGTTTCCGGCTTCCGAACGCTGCCAAAGCGCTGCTTGATAGCAACGACCTTGTTGTCGGTGCGGGAGAGGAATTGATCGTGCGCAGAACGGTCAAGGCCGATGGCGGCAGCAGGGCATATGTCAACGATCAACCTGTTTCGGCAGCTCTCTTGCGAGAGCTGGGTGGGTTGCTCGTGGAAATTCACGGGCAGCATGATGATCGTGGCCTGATCAACCCAAAGGGGCACCGAGCACTGCTGGATGCTTTTGCCCGCGCACAGGTGGGTGACGTTGCTTCGGCCTTTCAGACGATGTGCGCGGCCGAGCAGGCTCTGGAAACCGCGACGACAGCCCTGGCCGGTGCTGAGCGGGATCGGGAATGGCTTGCTCATGCGGTCGGCGAGCTGCAGGCCTTCGCACCGCAGCCCGGCGAAGAGGCGGAACTGGCTGACCGACGTGCAACAATGCAGCGCGGACAGAAAATCGCAGACGAGCTGACTCAGGTCAGCATGCTCATTGAAGATGCCGACGGCGGCCTTTCCAAACTCCGGCAAGCTGCGCGTATTCTTGACCGGATCGCTGCGGATCATCCTGCTCTTGCAGAGGCGCTTGCAGCAGTCGACCGCGCAATCAATGAAGGTTCGATCGCAGAGGACCGCCTGCGCGATGCCGCACAGGCTCTTGCCTATGACCCTGCTGCGCTCGAAGCCGATGAAGCACGACTCTTCGACTTGCGGGCGCTGGCGCGCAAGCACCGTGTTCAGCCAGATCAGCTTGCCGACCTGACCCAGGAACTTGCTGCCCGCCATGGCGCAATCGAAGCCGGCAGCGAGGGCCTGGCCCGGCTTGAACAAGCGGTTACCGCGGCACGGCAATCCTATTGCAACGCAGCAGCAGCCCTCAGCGAGCAGCGCCTTGCCGCCGCCTTGCGTCTCGACGCTGCCGTCGCTGCCGAGCTTGCCCCCCTGAAACTCGACTCCGCTCGCTTCCGGACGATTGTTGCGCGCCTACCCGAGTCACAATGGGGCAAGGAAGGCATGGACAGAGTGGAATTTGAAATCTCGACCAACTCCGGCGCTCCATTCGGGCCATTGGTCAAGATTGCGAGTGGCGGAGAGTTGTCACGATTTCTTCTGGCGCTGAAGGTTGCCCTTGCCGAGCAGGGTTCCGCCGACACAATGATTTTTGATGAAATTGATCGGGGCGTTGGTGGCGCGGTTGCCTCGGCAATTGGGGAGCGGCTGTCGCGTCTTGCCGAAGGTGCGCAAGTCATCGTCGTCACGCATAGCCCCCAAGTTGCGGCCCGCGGTACGACCCACTTCCTGATCGCTAAGTCATCCGATGGCACGGTCACCCGAACCAGTGTGGGAATACTCGACGAGACTCATCGCCGAGAGGAGATTGCACGGATGTTGTCGGGTGCCGAAGTTACCAATGAAGCCCGGGCACAGGCAGGCCGCTTGCTGGAAGCTGTATGATGACCGAAACCGAAGCGGCCACCGAACTTGAACGCCTTGCGCGCCTCATTGCCTACCATTCATCGCGCTATCATACTGATGACGCCCCGGAGATCAGCGACGCGGACTATGATGCGCTGGTCAAGCGCAACGCGGAACTTGAAGCCGCATTTCCGCATCTGGTGCGTGCCGATTCCCCGTCCGCTCTCATCGGAGCCGCTCCGGCTTCGCATCTGTCGAAGGTGGCCCATTCCAAGCCAATGCTGAGCCTCGACAATGCGTTTGAGGACCAGGATGTCGAAGACTTTGTTGCACGCGTTCGACGATTCCTGAACCTTGCCGATGATGAGCCGGTTGCCCTCACGGCAGAGACAAAGATCGATGGCCTCTCCTGTTCGCTTCGCTATGAACACGGCCGGCTGGTTCTTGCTGCGACACGCGGCGATGGGACTGTTGGCGAAGACGTGACTGCGAATGTGCGGACTATTGCCGACATCCCGCAGCACCTTGAGGGCAATCCCCCGGAGGTCTTTGAGATCCGGGGCGAAATCTACATGTCCAAGGCCGATTTTGCAGCGCTCAATGCAGCACAGCGGATGGTCGACGGGAAACTCTTCGCAAATCCCCGGAATGCGGCAGCGGGATCGCTGCGCCAGAAGGACGCAAGTGTCACGGCATCCCGCCCGTTGCGATTTTTTGCGCATGGCTGGGGCGAAGCCTCTGCCCTTCCTGCGGACACGCAATTCGGTGTCATGGCGGCGATTGCCGATTGGGGTGTGCCTGTTGATTCCAGGCTTGAACGAACAGAAACATTGGAAGGCGCATTGGCCCATTATGCGTCAATTGAAGCGGAACGGGCCGACCTGCCGTTTGACATTGATGGCGTGGTCTACAAGGTCGATCGGCTCGATTGGCAAGCGAGGCTGGGCTTTGTCGCCAAGGCGCCCCGCTGGGCAATTGCCCATAAATTCCCGGCCGAACAGGCGCAGACGACGCTCCTTGCAATCGACATTCAGGTTGGACGCACGGGCAAGTTAACGCCCGTGGGCCGGCTTCAGCCCGTCACGGTGGGCGGTGTTGTCGTGTCGAACGTCACGCTGCACAATCGCGACGAAATTGTTCGCCTTGGGGTCCGGCCGGGTGACAGGGTTCTGGTGCAGCGCGCGGGCGATGTGATTCCCCAGATTGTGGAGAATTTGACGCGCAGCACGGCCCGGCCTGCATTCGAGTTTCCGGATCATTGTCCGGAATGCGGGTCCGAAGCGGTCGCGGAGGACGGTGAGGTCGATGTGCGCTGCACGGGCGGCCTCGTCTGCCCGGCGCAAAGGGTAGAACGGTTGCGGCATTTCGTCAGCCGGGCCGCGATGGACATCGAGGGCCTGGGAGAGAAATCAATCCGGGAATTTTTTGATCTGGGCTGGCTTCATTCTCCTGCCGACATATTCCGATTGGCGGATCGCCGGGACGAATTGCTGACACGCGAGGGCTGGAAGGAAAAGTCGGTCGACAATCTTCTGGCGGCGATTGAGGCCAAACGGGCCGCGGATCCGGCGCGCCTCGTCTTTGGGCTTGGAATCAGGCACGTCGGGGCAGTCACCGCCAAGGATCTCCTCAAAGCGTTCGGCACAGTCGCGCAGCTTGCGCTTGTCGCCTCCAGCAGCGATGCACGCGAACAATTGACGGCCATCGAGGGCATTGGTCCTGTCGTTGCAGATGCCCTGATCGAGTTTTTTCATGAGCCCCACAACCGAGAAGTCTGGGATGACTTGCTGGCCGTCACAGATCCGCAGCCCTATATGACGAATGTCAGATCCTCTCCGGTCTCCGGCATGACCATTGTCTTTACGGGCAGCCTGGAAACGATGAGCCGGGACGAGGCCAAGGCACAGGCCGAAGCGCTGGGCGCAAGAACGGCGGGATCAGTCTCGGCCAAGACTGATCTGGTGGTTGCCGGGCCCGGCGCTGGTTCAAAGCTCAAGAAGGCACAGGAGCTCGGCATTCGCGTGATCGAAGAGGCTGAATGGGCGGCTATCGTCGCAGGCTAGCGGGTTTTCTTGGGTAGCCAGCTATTGCCCGCCTATTTTGCGGCAAAAAGGAGCCGGCCAGGCCCCAACCTGGCAAGGACCATCTGGAGTTGTTCTTCGGAAACAGCAAAGCAGCCCTGGCTCCGCCCGACCCTTCCCTGCATGTTGGCCAGATTTTCGCTGACATAGGATGCAGCATGAATCACAATACCCCTGCGTTCAGCCTGATCATTGCAGTGTTCAAGCCCAATCAGCCTGCGTGACCGGCCGTGCTTGCCATAGTAGGTTTCGCCCGTGAGGAAGCTGCCCGGAGACGATGCTTCCGAGCCGAGCCGATTGGAAAATGATTGCAACCAGCCACTATTGCCCGGATCGGATCCGCGCCCGTGGGAAACAAGGAGGCTGGAGACCCGGCCTCCGGCAAGATCAACGAGGAAGAACCGTCGATTGCGCGACGCCATTCCGAAGTCCACAACCCCGATCCAGTCCCTGTGCGCAATTCTTGCGTGGTGCCTGTCGAGTGCCGCGAGTGCCAACGGCAGGATTTCAGGCTGTCCACCGCCTGCAATCGCTGCAAAGGACCGGGGAACGCAGACTGAAGCCGACGCAAACACTCCCGCAGCCAGAAAACTGCGCCTATTCAACTGCATGAATCCAATTCGTGATGCCTTTTCAACAGCGTAGGTAATAGCCCTGATTGAGCCATTCAATGGTCTGGCGCAGATCTTCATCATGAGAAAAGCCCTGTTGATCGCAGTCGCGTTCGTGACCCTTGCCAATTCACCTCCGGAGTCCGCACAGGTCCCCAACTGGCCGGAGGAACAAGTGAGTTCGCTTCGGCAGTGGGCCGCGGCGGCCCCGCTTGATGCCTTGCCGCCCCCGTCAACAGAGAGCTTGGACAAGGCGCTTGCCGCGCAGGACGAGAAGGAAATCAATCAGGCGGCAACAGAGTTGGCGCTTCGCCTGGCCCGTATGCATCTTTTGGGTGCCGCCCCAGCCGCCGAACGCAGAAAATGGAATATGCCCGATGTCGATGAATATTATGATCTGAAGTCGTATCTGGCCTTCATGCTGGGCAAGGAAGACATTGACCTCTTCTTTTCGCTGCTGATCCCCCACCACCCCGACTATGCCGCACTCAGGGCCGCCTATGTGGCGGAGACGGATCCAGCCCGGCGGGCAACACTGGCCCTGAACATGGAACGGTGGCGCTGGTTGCCCATCGACCTTGGTGAGACATTCCTCATCGTGAATGCTGCGAGATTTGAACTGACCTACTGGCAGGCGGGACGAAAGGCCGGCGTATGGCCTGTGATCGTCGGCAAGCCAAAGACCCCGACGCCAACATTTGCTACCTTTGTGACGGGTGTCACGTTCAATCCCTGGTGGACCGTGCCAAAAAGCATCGTCTCAGAGAGCGTTGGTGCACTCGTGCGCCGCAATCCGGCAGAAGCCCGTCGACGCGGCTATGTCTGGGATCGCACTGGTGTTCGGCAGAAGCCCGGACCCGGAAACGCCTTGGGACAGATGAAGCTGGAAATGCCGAACCAGTTCAGCATCTACTTGCACGACACTCCCACAAAGGAGCTTTTCCTCAAGGATAGCCGGGCATTCAGCCATGGCTGCATCAGGGTTGGCGACGCAATGGGCTTTGCCGCCACGGTGCTTGGACGTGCT
>CAYSCC010000126.1:0-5466 GCA_964429375.1 uncultured Chakrabartia sp. | reverse complement strand
TGCGCGAATGCTTCGAGGCCCCAGACGGGTTTGCCCGTCAACTTGTTCAAGGGTGTCTCGAACATGTCAATGTCCTGGATATGTCCGCCGACCAGCACGTATTTGCCTTCGATCTGTTTGCGGAACAGAGCGGTGGCCTCGGCGTTTTCGAACAGGGCATCCTGCGCGAACGTATCAATGGGTATGGCTGCGAAAACGGGGCGTTCATTATAGACTGGAAGCCGATACCGGATGCTCCCGTCAAAGCCGGCAAAGAGCGCCCTTCTTTGGGGCTCGAGCGCAAGGGGCAGGATATCCGGCAGGCCCCGCAGTGCCTTGGGCCAGCTACGCAACACATTGTCGTCATCGGTCTGCAGCACAATGCTGGCCGGCTTCACCGGGCCTGTTGCAATATCCTTCTGGAAAGCCTCGAGAAATTGCTGCTGCCACAGCATGATCTTGTCCTCTGCCGTGCTTGCAGAGGCGTAGGCAAGGAAGGTTGGAGTTTTCAGTTTGACAAACGCGTCCTTGATGATCGGATCTTCAGGCTGCGGTTGGTCGATCAGGATATCGATCCCGATCGCCTTTGGCTTGAAACTGTCAATCCGCGCCAGTGCCTTTGCCAGGATGGTCCGGTCGAGGGGGGAGCGTTTGCCTGTCGCGGCCAGTGTTTCGTCAGTATAGACGACCATGACAATCCTGTCGTCCTGGTCGACCTTCTCCGCAGTAAGCACTTGTCGCCAGTCATAGAGTGCGCGCTCGGCCTCTATGGCAAGGGGAAGGGACCAACCATAGCGAGCAATGAGAACTGCCGCGGTCAGGAAGAAAAGTGTCACCATCAGGCGCCATGGCCCCAACTGGCGCAGGCCGGTCCTGGCCCATCCGGCCCAAACGCCTTGATCCTGAGGCATCAGGCGTGCATCCCGAGATTGGCCCTAGCGCCGGGCCAGCATGGGTTGCGCCCCGTCACCCACGATCGCAAAGCCGGACCAGTAAAATGGATGCGATGTGGCCGCGTCATCCATCAGGCCCCTTTGCGCATCGGAGAGTGCTTCCCCGACCGAAAGGCCGCTACTGGCCTTGAAAAGGCCCGAAATGAGGCGTTCGGTCGCCATGAAATCATCGGGCGCAGGCCAATGGCTCGCGAGCACTGAACGTCCCCCGGCACCAACGAAGGCGCGCACCAACCCGTCAAGCGCACTGCCGCCGCCAGTTGATACGCCGGCTTCGCGTGTAGCGGCAACCGAGGCTTTGCCTGCCGTGTCGCAGGCAGACAAAATGACAAGGTCTGCGTTGATCCTGAGATCGAAGATTTCTCGAAAACTGAGCAGCCCATCCGATCCGGGCTCCCCAAAGGAGGTCAGAAGAGCGGGCCGGGCAGGGCATTCAGGCCGCGGCGCGGTTACAAGCCCGTGGGTCGCAAAATGCAGGATGCGATAGTTGGCAAGATCTGGACGAGCCATGATCGCTGTGTCCGAAAAATCCGTTCCGGTCACGATCGATGACTGGTTCTCGCCAATGGCTGCTCTTGCCTGACGCAACTCTGCATCCGAAATCGGCTTGTCCCATTCGCTTGACGGCCATTGGCAGTTTGGCCCGCTGCTCAATCCGCGGGGGACGGACATGCGAGCGGCGGGCGCAACGGGAGCATTGCGACCGAATCCCAGATATTCTCTTGGTGCATTCGATGCTGGCGCATTGCGGGCATCGCGAAATGCACGCGCCGATACGGCTGTGCTGACGCTGTGCCGACGCCCCATCCAATCGATCCCGCGGAAATCAAACTGGTCGGCGTCTGGAACGGCGACGCGTGCCAGATAGGCGTCAACGCCGGGCTGGCTTGCCACGAGAAGAGTGATGGGCAGGCGCAACATGGCTCCATCGGGTTCAAACACCAGATGTCGGACCGTGCTCAAGCGGGACGCAATCGGGCCGAAGAGATCCAGATACAGCTTGCGGGCCAGAACAACATCAAACGGGTAGGTATTGATCTGGCCGCCCTCGTCCTTGGAAATGGTATCGCGAAGCCCGTCCACTGCAGCGTCAAGTTGCGCCGTATCCAGGGTAACCCGGTAGCCGGTGGCACCCTTCTGGTCTGCAAACATCGCGAAGACCGAATGGCCAACCACGCTAAGCTTGAAATAGGCCTCTTCCGGTTTCAACGCCGATCTGAGCTCGCCCAGAGAAAGCACGCGCCCGGAAATTGCCCGATATTGCGCGTATTGCGAAAGACTCGCTTGCGTTGCAACCTGGTCTTTCTCCAGCATTGCAATCTCGTTCCTGACAGATGCAATCTGCGCTGAAAGAGCTTGGGATTTGTCTGTCGAAGCAAGGAGATTGGCAAGTTCGATGCGATTTCGTTCGATATCGCGATCCAGCGAGCGGGACTGCCGGAACAGGCGGGTGGCCTCACCTGATCCCTCGCTCAGTTCACGGGCAAGGATCGCCTGCGTATCGGCGACCCCAGGCCTGACAAGCGTCTGGCTGGCAAGGAACATGTCCTCGATCAGGGAGGGGTCGTTGGGAAGTCGATCTGTCAGCAGTACAAAATAGGGGTCAAGCAGATTGCCGAGCCCAGTGATTGCCGTGCCAGTGTCAGCGGCACTCCGGATCACTGTCCTGTATTCTGCAATCGCATCTGCAGATTTGCCATGTCTTGCCAGCATGGCTGCAAGTCGGGCTCGCGCGGCATTGACGGCCACCGTCTGCGGATAGCGCGCCTCAAGCAAGGTGAGGGATTCCCGCATCCTCGCTTCCGCTGCTGCCTGGTCTCCCAGAGCGTCCATCGCAAGCGCAAGCTCGGCCAGGATCTGCGATCTCAAGCGAATGGCGGATATAACCCGGCCGTCGCGAACAGCAAGGACAGCGCTTGCTGCGCTTTCAAGAAGTGCGCGGCTTTCTGCCAGTTTTCCAGTCAGGCGATACAGTGTCGCGCGGATTTGCTGCGCCTGCGCGTCCAGGAAAATGGCACGTTCTGCCGGTGCGAGCGTTTGGGAGTCAGTGATTCCGACACGTTGCCCGGACAAGTTGCCCGAATTGAGCTCCCCAGCCAGTTCGGCGCCAATTTCGATACGGTTGTTTTCGCCTGGATTGTCATTGGACATCGCGCCGACCGGACGATCCAGTCGAGCAATCGCATCATCAAAGCGACGCTGATTAAGGAGGTGGAAGGCTTCAAAATTGCGGCGCAAGCGGGATTGAATACGGTCAGCGGCAGGAAGGCTATTTGCCTGGGCGAAAAGGGCATCGGCCTGGGCAAATTCTCCGAGATTCGAATATTGCAGGGCTCGGTTGATCAGGAACTCCGAAAGTCTTTCGCGACCGACCGCTTCCCCATCTGCGCGTTGAGCCATTGAACCGAAGAATTCAGCCGCCTCCGCATAATTGCCGCTGGTATTGCGCCGATAGCCTTCTGCGAGCGCCTGATCCGCGTCCAGTGTGCCAGCTTGTACGCGTGCAAATGCCACCGGGTCGTCGACTGAGGTCGTTGCGACGGAAACTTCTCCGGCAGTAATGCGATCCGCGACAATGGTCCTCAGGCCAAGCCTGAGAGCACTGTCGTATCCGGCAAGCCCTTCTGCGACCCACAGGATCTGGCCCTTCTTCAGGGAATAGACGCGGTAGCCAACGGTCGCGCCATGCAGGCGGCAATCGATCGTTGATACTGGTCCCAGGCCTTCAACGGTCACATTCGCAGCCGAGGCGCTGCATGCCGCATCGGCCTTGCGTATTTCCGACAGTCGCGCCTGGGCGTCAGCGCCCCTCAAAGCATAGAGTTTGCCAACGGGGCGCGCTGCATCTCTGCACGTAATTGTCCAGGCGCGGTCAAACATCCCCTTGATCGCCGCATCGGTGTTGCGGCTCTGAACCTGGCACAAGACTCCCCCCCGGGTTCCGAGCCTGAACGAGTCCAACAGGCTGGGCCTTTGCGCCAACGCGGGGGCGGCCTGAAGGCTTGCGGCCAAAGACAACAAAATCCCGACCAGACGAATTTCCGATAGTCGCAAGGGCACCCTCCCTCCCACTGACAGCATTATGGACAGCAATGTTTTGCTTGTCGGTTAATGTCAGTTTCGCAAACCCAAGTCGTTCAGTTGGGATGTGGTAGCCGAAATCTTGCCAGTTCAAAAGGGGCAGCCGCAGGCAGTTGCTGGACAATTCCCCCAAACATCGCAATGTCGCGCTGCAGGGGGTTCAGGAATGACGGATCAACAATCACCGGCAGGCAATGGCCGCATACTGGCAGCAAGCCTGGTCGGTACGGCCATCGAATTTTACGATTTCTATATTTATGCGACCGCTGCATCGCTTGTTTTTGGCCCATTATTCTTTCCAGCCGATTCCCCTTCGGCACAATTGCTGGCATCCTACGCAAGCTTTGGGCTCGCCTTTGTAGCAAGGCCGCTGGGCTCGGTGATTTTTGGCCATTTCGGGGATCGGATCGGGCGCAAGTCGACTCTGGTTGCATCGCTTTTGCTTATGGGCGGATCAACGATGCTGATTGCCTTTCTGCCTACCTATGCTGCCATCGGCTGGGTTGCCCCGCTGCTCCTGTGCCTGTTGCGCTTCGGGCAGGGGTTGGGGCTTGGTGGCGAATGGGGCGGTGCCGCGTTGCTTGCTGTCGAGAACGCACCGCCGGGTTGGCGGGGGCGCTTCGGCATGTTTCCGCAGCTTGGTGCTCCTGTGGGATTCCTGCTGGCCAATGGACTGTTCCTCATCCTTGGAAGCCTGTTGAGCCAGGACGAATTCCAGAGTTGGGGATGGAGAATCCCGTTCCTGTTGAGCGCCCTGCTTGTGGTCGTCGGGCTGTGGGTCAGGATGCGGCTTGCCGAAACGCCGGCTTTCTCTCGAATGCTGGCGCAAGAGAGGCCTCCGTCCGTTCCCATGCGCGAGGCATTTGCACGACATACGCCAGAAATCATTTGCGGAACCTTCGCGGCGGTTGCCTGTTTCGCCTTTTTCTATCTCGCGACAGCTTTTGCGTTGGGGTACGGTACCACAACGCGCGGGCTGCCGAGAGAAACGTTCCTCGCCATCCAGCTCTTTGCCATTATGTTTCTTGCCTTGGGCATCCTGATATCCGGGTCATGGTCTGACCGAAGTTCCCCTCGGCGTGTTCTGGCGGCCGGTTGCGCTTTGGGGATGCCGCTTGGCTTCGCCCTGGCCCCGATGCTGATGGGCAGTTTGAGCGCAACGACAGCCTTTCTCTCGATGGCGCTGTTTGTCATGGGGCTCCTTTACGGCCCTTTGGGGGCGTGGCTCCCCAGCCTGTTCCCGGCGCGCGTGCGGTACACCGGTGTATCCATTGCCTTTAACATGGGCGGCATTTTCGGTGGCGCCTTGACGCCACTTGCGGCTCAGGCCCTTGCCGAGCGCGGCGGGCTTGCTTGGGTTGGCGGCTATCTCAGCCTTGCCGCGGCGATCAGCCTTGCGGCACTTGCTCTTGTTCCGAAAAGAGTGGAGGCCCGAGCCGGAATCGAACCGGCG
>CAYSCC010000125.1:0-5480 GCA_964429375.1 uncultured Chakrabartia sp. | reverse complement strand
TTCGGGAACAGCCAGCCGTTTCGCTGCTGTTTCAAGCAGGGCCTTGCGCGTGGCAGCGCCGAGAACCTGCATCGTCCGCTGGCCCGTGAACCTCAACGCGGATGAACCGCCGGTAATCTGCAACGGCATGGCGCGGGCAATGAAGGAGAGCAAGGCGACGGGAAGGGCATTGATGATCGCCGGGTGGCCCGACATTTCACCCAGAAAGCCTTGACCCAATCCGGTGTTGGCAAACGCCTTCTCGGCCGGGGCAGCAATGATATCGACCTTTGCCCAATCGGCATCCAGTTCTTCGGCGAGCATCTGTCCCAGTGCCGTGTTCGATCCCTGACCGATATCGGCATGCGGAGAATAGACGGTAATGGCATCATCCGCCCCGATCTTGAGCCAACCGCCAAAAGACGTCTCGCCCTTACCTTCGGTGAGGGCGACAGCATCGTCAGCAGCCGAACTGTCGAGCCACTTGAGTGCAAATGCGCCGCCGCCAACAAGCGTTGCGCCGCCAATCAGGAATGCCCTCCGCTTGATTCCCATGTCACTGCCCTCCCGCGACAGAATGAATCGCAGCACGAATCCGGGTATAGGTTCCGCATCGGCAGATGTTGGTCATGGCTTCATCGATCTGTTCGTCTGAAGGGTTGGGGTTTGCCTTGAGCAGTGCCGTCGCGGCCATGATCTGCCCAGACTGGCAATATCCGCATTGCGGCACCTGATGGTCGATCCAGGCTTGCTGAAGAGCCGACAGCTGCCCGTCGGTGCCCAACCCCTCGATCGTGGTGATGGATTTCCCCGCGACTTCGCCCACAGGCAGCGAACAGGACCTGACCAGTTGCCCATCGACATGAACGCTGCAAGCGCCGCACGCAGCAATGCCGCACCCGAACTTGGTTCCCGTCAGGCCCAGTTCCTCGCGCAGCGCCCACAACAAAGGCGTGTCGGCTTCTCCGGCAAATGAAACATCCTTGCCATTAACCTGGGCAGCAATGACCATATTGGCCTCTTCCTCATCTCTATTTACTGTTTGGCGAAACGTCTATCACCTCAAGTTTCAAATTGCTACGGTTTAAGAAATGGAGTCGGTGTTCTGAAAAACTGCACGGCCAGCGGCGCAGCCTGCCACCGGGATATTGTAGAGACGGCGCTCCAATGGCGTGGCGATCGGCTCGCGCTTGCCACAGTCATCGAAACATGGCGCTCAGCGCCCTGCCCCGTCGGCACACATATGCTCATGCATGAGGACGGACGCTTCGTGGGGTCCGTTTCGGGTGGCTGCGTCGAAGGAGATATCCTTGAAACGGCAACCGCCGTGATCGCAAGCGGAGTGCACCAGGTCAAACGCTATGGCGTTGCAGACGGGTCGGTATGGGAAGTCGGCTTGCCGTGTGGCGGCGATATTCTGGTTCTGATCCAGCCCGTAAGGGAAGGCGGCTACTCACCTGACCTGTTTGATCGGATCCGCGATGCAAATTCCGCAGGACAGACGCTTGTCGTGCGGACTGATCTTGAAACGGGACTGAGCTCGCTCGACGCAGGATCTTTTGCAAACATCTATGCCCCTCCCCGCCGGTTGCTGATCGTCGGCGCTGTCGAAATTGCCCGTCCACTTGCAAGGCTTGCACAGGATGCAGGTGTGGACGTGACCGTGATCGACCCGCGTGGCCGCTTCCTGACCGAGGAACGGTTTCCCGGCGTATCCCTTGATGACCGGTGGCCGGATGAAGCAATTGCGGCCCACCGGCCCGACGACCGGACTGCCGTTGTCACGCTCAGTCACGATCCCAAGATCGACGATCCGGCGTTGCAGGCAGCCTTGGCCGCTCCAACGGCCTATGTGGCTGCGCTTGGATCAGCGTCTTCCCACGCTGCGCGCCTCGTGCGGCTTGAAGGGCTCGGGTGCACGGCGGAACAGCTTGCCCGCATCGAAGGTCCGGCGGGGGTGCCGATCAACGCCATCAATGCATCCGAAATCGCCATCTCGATTGCAGGCGGCATGATTCGGGCCTTCAATCATGGCCGCCGCTAGGATTGTCGGCGCACTGCTGGCGGCAGGCCGAGGCTCGCGCTTTGGCGGCAACAAGCTTGAGGCACGGCTTGGCAGGATGATGATCGGCGAAAAAGCCGCCCGCGTGCTCGCCAGCCTGAACCCGGACAGGCTGGTCGCCATCTGCGGTGCGGATGCACCAGTGCTTGACCAGGCACTCCACAAGCTGGGATTCTTGCGCATCCTGAACACGGACCCTGATGCAGGATTGTCGCAGTCGATCCGGCTGGCAGCACAACAGGCCATGGCGGTTGATGCGGATGGGCTGCTGGTCTGCCTTGCGGACATGCCCTTCGTCACGCTGTCCCACCTGAAGGCAATGCTCTGCGCGTTCGGGGAGGCTGACCACGGCCTGCCCATTGCATCGCGCGCCGGTGATCAGCTTAGCCCCCCTGTCCTGTTTCCCCGTTCGAGCTTCCCCGATCTGATGGCGCTGTCGGGAGATCGCGGGGCGCAAGGTCTGCTGAAGAAGGCAATCCCGATTGATGTCAGTGGGGGCGTGCTGGTCGACATCGACACAAGGGATGATCTTGCAGAGGCCGGAGCGCGAGAGGCACCGACGCGATCATAAAAATTTCCGGCCATCAGCTTATCCCTCTTGCCAAGAATTCAATCGCTGAAAATCCCGTGCGTCGCTGCGCTGCGACATGAAATTTGTGCCATGAGTTGAGTCGATATTGCGACGAACCGAGTCTCTAAATTGTCATTTACCCTCTTGCTTCGCTCAACAGTTGAGGCACTATGGCTAGTGGCTTGATCGGGGGGCAACCCAATAGCTTGTGTTTCAGTGCTGAGCGACGCGAATCGCGCAGCTGGGGAACCTTGCGCTGTGGATAGCGGGGAGAAGCGGGAATCTTCGCGCAGTTCCGTCCGAAAAATGCTATACGGGCCGTTCGTGCCCGATTCGAACATATGCGGAACGTGACTAGGGGTAGGGAATGGATTTTCGGGATACGCAAAGTGTAGGCGATGCAGATGTGGCAACGGTAATCGAGGCCCCGACTTCAAGCGAAAAGACGGACAGCAAGGGCCGCACGGCACCGTACACGCTCGAGACGGACCCATCGCGCGATGCGCTGTTGACCGATTTCGGCAAGGAAACCCTGAAAGACCGTTACCTCCTGCCGGGCGAAACCTATCAGGATCTGTTCGTGCGTGTCGCGAGTGCCTATGCCGATGGTCAGGAGCATGCCCAGCGCATCTATGATTATATCTCGAGGCTCTGGTTCATGCCCGCGACACCTGTTCTCTCGAACGGCGGCACCGGGCGCGGCCTGCCCATTTCCTGCTACCTGAATTCGGTCGATGACAGCCTTGAAGGCATCGTCAACACCCGGAACGAGAATGTCTGGCTCGCATCGCGTGGCGGCGGGATCGGCACCTATTGGGGCTCGGTCAGGGGCATTGGGGAGCCTGTGGGCCTCAATGGCAAGACGAGCGGGATCATTCCTTTCGTGCGGGTCATGGATTCGCTGACCCTTGCGATTTCACAGGGCAGCCTGCGGCGCGGGTCGGCCGCGGTCTATCTCGACATTTCGCACCCCGAGATCGAGGAGTTCCTTGAAATCCGCAAGCCTTCGGGCGATTTCAACCGCAAGGCGCTCAACCTCCACCATGGTGTGCTTGTGACGGACGCCTTCATGGATGCTGTCCGCAATGGCGAAGAGTGGGTGCTGCGGTCTCCCAAGGACAATTCGGAGCGCGGCCGTGTCGATGCGCGCAGCCTGTTCCAGAAACTTGTGGAAACCCGCCTTGCCACCGGGGAACCCTACATCGTCTTTTCCGATCATGTGAACAAGGCGATGCCCAAGCATCACCGCGAACTGGGCCTGAAGGTTTCAACCTCCAACCTGTGCAGTGAAATTACCCTCCCCACGGGTCGCGACCATCTGGGGAATGACCGCACTGCGGTCTGTTGCTTGTCCTCGCTCAATCTTGAGACATGGGATCAGTGGAGCGGGGACAAGCAATTCATCGAGGATGTCATGCGCTTCCTCGACAATGTCCTGACTGACTATATCGATCGCGCCCCGCCCGAAATGGCGCGCGCCATCTATTCGGCGGGCCGTGAACGGTCTGTTGGCCTTGGCGTCATGGGGTTTCATTCCTTCCTTCAGGCGCGGGGGCTGCCGTTCGAAGGGGCGATGGCCAAGAGCTGGAACTTGCGGATCTTCAAGCATGTCTCGGCGGGCGTGAACGAGGCCTCCATGCTGCTGGCGACCGAGCGTGGCGCCTGCCCCGATGCCGAGGAACGCGGCGTGATGGAGCGTTTTTCGTGCAAGACGGCGATTGCGCCCACGGCCTCGATCAGCATCATCTGCGGCGGGACGAGCGCCTGCATCGAGCCGATCCCGGCAAACATCTATACGCACAAGACGCTGTCCGGCAGCTTTTCGATCCGCAATCCGCATCTTGAAAAGCTGTTGACCGAAAAGGCGAAGAACAGCGAAGCCGTCTGGAACTCGATCCTTGAGCAGGGCGGCTCCGTCCAGCACCTCGATTTCCTGACGCAGGAAGAAAAGGATATTTTCAAGACCAGCTTCGAAATCGACCAGCGCTGGCTGATCGAACTCGCAGCGGACCGGACACCCTATATCGACCAGGCCCAGTCGCTGAACCTGTTCATCCCGGCGGACGTCGAGAAGTGGGACCTGCTGATGCTCCATTTCCGCGCCTGGGAACTGGGCATCAAGTCGCTCTATTACCTCCGCTCAAAGTCGATCCAGCGCGCAGGCTTTGCCGGCGGCGTGGAGGCGGACAATACGATCGACCTCAAGCAGATCGAGGTCGAGGCGAAGGATTATGACGAGTGTCTCGCATGTCAGTGACTGGGTCACTGATGTTCGAGACACCTAACGCGCCGGCAGACGCCGGTTCCGCATTTCAATATTGCAGCTGAAAGCTAAGCCCATGTCCCTCACCGAAGCCCGGAACCAGTACAAGCCCTTCGAATATCCCTGGGCCTATGATTTCTGGAAACGCCAGCAGCAGATCCACTGGATGCCGGAGGAAGTGCCGCTGGGCGAGGATTGCCGCGATTGGGCGCAGAAGCTGACCGATCATGAGCGCAATCTGCTGACGCAGATCTTCCGCTTTTTCACACAGGCCGATGTCGAGGTGCAGAATTGCTATCACGAACATTATGGGCGCGTGTTCAAGCCGACCGAGATCAAGATGATGCTCGCTGCCTTTTCCAACATGGAAACGGTGCACATCGCGGCCTATTCGCACCTGCTCGACACCATCGGCATGCCCGAAAGCGAATATGGCATGTTCCTTCAATACAAGGAAATGAAGGACAAGCACGATTACCTTGCGACCTTCAATGTGGACAGTGATGAGGATATTGCCCGCACGCTCGCCATGTTCGGCGGCTTCACCGAAGGGCTGCAGCTGTTCGCGAGCTTCGCGATGCTGATGAACTTCCCGCGCTTCAACA
>CAYSCC010000124.1:0-5486 GCA_964429375.1 uncultured Chakrabartia sp. | reverse complement strand
AAGGAATGGGCACTCGATCCCGCGCGCCTTACGGTCACTGTCTACCACACGGATGATGAAGCTTTCGCGCTCTGGAAGAAGATTGCCGGTCTTGCTGACCACAGGATCATTCGTATTCCGACATCGGACAATTTCTGGTCAATGGGAGACACTGGGCCTTGTGGGCCCTGTTCGGAAATATTCTTTGACCATGGCGATCATATCCCGGGCGGCCTTCCGGGCACTCCGGAGGAAGATGGGGATCGGTTTGTCGAAATCTGGAACCTGGTGTTCATGCAGTTCGACCAGGCAGCAGACGGGACCAGGACATCACTGCCCAAGCCGAGCATCGATACCGGCATGGGCCTGGAACGCATTGCAGCCGTCATGCAGGGCGTGCACGACAATTATGATACCGACACGTTCAAGACGCTGATTGCCGGATCAGCCGAATTGACGCGGAATGACCCCGCAGGCCCGATGAAGGCATCGCATCGGGTTATCGCAGATCATCTGAGAGCGTCAGGTTTCCTCGTGGCGGATGGCGTCCTCCCGGCCAATGAGGGCAGGGGTTATGTCTTGCGGCGCATCATGCGTCGGGCCATGCGGCATGCGCATCTCCTTGGCGCCAAGGAGCCCCTGATGTATCGGCTGGTGCCGTCGCTCGTCGCAGAAATGGGCGCAGCCTATCCCGAACTGGTTCGGGCCCAGCCGTTGATCGAAGCAACGCTGCAACAGGAAGAGACTCGCTTCCGCCAAACTCTGCAAAACGGGCTGAGACTGCTTGATGAAGCGACCGCCACCATGTCGCCGGGCGACACGCTTGCCGGCGAAACCGCCTTCAAACTCTATGACACCTATGGCTTCCCGTTTGATTTGACCGAGGATGCCTTGCGCGTGCAGGGGCTTGGCGTCGACCGGGCGGGATTTGATGCGGCAATGGCTGAACAGAAGGCCGCTGCGCGCTCGGCATGGAAGGGCTCTGGCGAGCAGGCATCCAGTGAGGTCTGGTATGACATTGCCGATGAATTCGGGGGGACGGAGTTCACGGGCTATACGTCGGTGGTCGGCGAAGGAGAGGTTGTCGCTCTTGTGCGCGATGGCAAGCGAATAGACGCGGCCACAGCGGGCGAGCAGGTGGTGATTCTCACGAACCAGACCCCATTCTATGGCGAAAGCGGCGGGCAGTCCGGAGATGCAGGAACGATTGCGGGCGACAATGGTTTGCGCGCAATTGTTGGCGATACGTCCAAGCCTCTGGGGCGCCTCCATGCGCATCATGCAAGAATTGAAAGCGGGACAATTTCTGTCGGGCAGACGGTGCAACTGGCCATCGATGCTGAGCGCCGTGACCAGATCCGTGCGAATCATTCCGCAACACACTTGCTCCATGCGGCACTGCGCAACCGGCTGGGCGGCCATGTGACACAGAAGGGCAGTCTGGTTGTTGCGGATCGCTTCCGGTTCGATTTCTCGCATCCTTCCGCGCTGACACCGTCAGAGCTTGCGGAGGTTGAAACAGCCGTCAATGCCCAGATCCGCCGGAATTCTCCCGTGACGACACGGCTCATGACTCCTGAGGATGCCATTGCGGCAGGGGCCATGGCTCTGTTTGGTGAAAAATATGGCGAGGAAGTCCGGGTCCTGACGATGGGCAGCGATGGCTACTCGGTCGAACTCTGCGGCGGCACGCACGTGAGCGCTCTGGGAGATATCGCGCTTTTCAAGATTATTGGCGAAAGCGCGGTGTCGAGCGGTGTTCGGCGCATCGAGGCGCTGACCGGTGAGGCTGCCCGGCTCTGGTTGTCGGAGCGCGAAACGCTGCTGAAAGACCTGGCTGCCACATTCAAGACAAATGCTGAAGACGTGCCCGCGCGTGTTGCGGCATTGATTGAGGACCGCAAGCGGCTCGAGCGCGAACTGGCCGACGCGAAGAAATCTCTGGCGATGGGCGGCGGATCAGCCGCTGGAGCGGCGCTTGAAACCGTCGGCGACATCGCATTTACCGGCCAGGTTCTTGAGGGCCTTGACCCCAAGGACCTTCGCGGCCTGGTCGATGAAGCAAAGGCCCGGCTGGGAGAGGGGATTGCCGCGCTTGTTGCCGTCAACGACGGTCGCGCTTCTGTCGCAATTGGCGTCACCGCTGGCTTGAGCTCGCGTTTCAGCGCCGTTGACCTTGTCAGACTGGCTGTCGCAGAGCTTGGCGGGCAGGGCGGCGGTGGCCGGCCAGACATGGCGCAGGGTGGTGGACCTGACGGCGCAAATGCGAAGGCGGCGCTGGATGCCGTGCGCGCGGCTATTGCTGCCTAGATCGCAGACCTCCTAACCTGGGGAGCGAGTCCAGCTGGCCATCATCGCGAATGCGGGCACGGAGTTCGTCGCGTTTTTCGTGAATTGAAGCGATGACAGGACCCATCGCAACACCAAGGTCAATCAACACCGCCTCGGAAAGCTGCAACGAGCTTTCAAGGGTTTCGGGGACAGCATCAGAGGCCCCGGCGCGATAAAGTTCCGCTGCATGGTCTGCATCCCGGGCGCGAGCCACAATCGTCAGGTTTGGAAAATTTCGGCGAATGTTGGATGTAATCCGGACTGCCTGGACGGGATCATCCATCGTCAAGACAACGGCTCTTGCCGAGTCCAGCGAGAGCCGGGCGAGCGTTGCGGGCCTTGCCGCATCGCCAAATTTGACGGGCTTTCCTTTTCGCCGCGCAACCGTGACGAGGTCGACATCCGCTTCGATGGCAACATAGGGACAGTGATGCGCCTCCAGCATGTCCGCGACCATTTGCCCGACGCGCCCGAAGCCAATCAAGATTGTCTTCGGTTCATCAGATGGGCCGGCGATGATAGGATCATTGCGGGCATCATGACGCCATTCAATGCGACGCGCCACACTGTGACCGATCCTGGCCAGTGAAGGCGTGATTGTCAGCCCAACGGCGGTCACGACCTGCCAGAATGCCGCCACATCATTGCCGATCAGCTTTGCCTGGGCCGCAGCTGCAAGCACAATCAATGTCGTTTCCGAAGGCGATGCCATCAGCAGGCCGGTTTCTGCTGCCGTTCCGCGGGGCATGCGTCCCAATCTCAAAAGGCCCGCAGTGACAATCGCCTTGACGAGCACAACGCCAACAACGGCTGTGGCAATGGCTGATCCGTTGGCGAGGATCATGTCCAGATCGATGCTCATGCCGACCGTGATCAGAAAGACACCAAGTGCCAGGCCCTTGAACGGTGCAGTCGCCAGTTCAACTTCCCCGCGATATTTGGTTTCGGCAATCAGCAGGCCAGACACAAGGGCGCCAACGATGGGTGACAGCCCAACCAGTGACGTCGCAAGGCTCGACAGAATGACGATGAGAAGGCTGGTCGAGAGAAAGAGCTCCGGGCTCTTTGTCCTGGCTGCCTGAGCAAACAGGGGCGGAATAAGCCAGCGGCCAAAAAACAGCATTGAAACGACAGTCAGTCCCCCCATGCCGATGACATGAGCCAGATCGGCCAGTCCGTTGGCCGCCGTCGGAGCCATCGCGCCAAGAAGGAAGATTATGGGCACAAGCGCCAGATCCTCAAAGAGAAGCATGGCAAGGGCGAGGCGGCCGACTGCGCTGGACGTCCCAGCGATTGGGAGAACAAGAGCAGTTGACGACAAGGCCAGGGCAAGCCCTAGCCCAAGTGATCCGCCCGGTGTCTCTCCGATGCTCCAGAGGGCAAGTGCAATGATGGCGGCAGAGCCAATCAGCTGGGCTGATCCGAAACCGAAGAGTCGCTTTCGCATGGCCCAAACACGACCATAAGACAGTTCCAGACCGATCGAGAAAAGCAGCAGGATGATGCCCAGTTCGGCAAACGGAGCAATGCCTTTGGGGTTGCTGATCGTGACCCATTCAAGCCAGCGGTACTGCGATACTGCCGCTCCCAGGCCGAACGGACCAACCAGCACTCCCACAAGGATGAAGCCGATGACCGGGGTAATCCGGAATCGGGCAAAGGCAGGAATGACGAAGCCAGCCGCGCCAAGGATA
This sequence comes from uncultured Chakrabartia sp., assembly GCA_964429375.1. Classification (GTDB taxonomy): domain Bacteria; phylum Pseudomonadota; class Alphaproteobacteria; order Sphingomonadales; family Sphingomonadaceae; genus Aquisediminimonas. The sequence continues at coordinate 1,482 of CAYSCC010000124.1, read as the reverse complement.
ACCAGCGCGTCGCTAAATCCTGTCGTCTGATAGTCGAGCGCCATGGCTTTCCCTTAGACTGATTTTGGTGCAGTTGTCAGCCTCATGAAACCCGATGTCATTGTTGTCGGCGGGGGTCCTGCTGGAATGATGGCCGGCCTTCTGCTTGCCAGGTCGGGCATTCCTGTGCTGGTGCTTGAAAAGCATGGGGATTTCCTTCGCGATTTCCGGGGCGACACGGTCCACCCCTCGACCATGGAAATCCTTGACCAGTTGGGCATGCTGGACCGGTTCCTGAAAAGGCCCCATAGCCGATTGTCTCAGGCAAGAATCACCGTGGCTGGCCGAAATCTGACGATCGGCGAGCTCCGCCATCTGAATACGCCGGCCCCCTTCATTGCCATGATGCCGCAATGGGATTTTCTTGATTTCCTCAAGACCGAAGCGAGCAGGTTTCCAAGCTTCGCGCTCGAAATGAACGCCGAGGTTGCCGAATTGATTGAACGGGATGGGCGGACAGTTGGCGTGGTCCTGGCTGGAGGACGGTGCATCGAGGCCGGCAAGCTCGTGATCATGGCAGATGGCCGAGGTTCGATTGTGCGAGGCCAGAATATTCTGCCCGTGAAGGCGCTGGGGGCCCCCATGGACGTCTTCTGGTTCCGGCTGCCAAAGCGCGAAGCGGCGGGCGAAGCCCTGCGAGGGTTGGTCGGTCCTGGCAATATGATGGTCATGATCGACCGGACTGATTACTGGCAATGCGCCTATGTCATTCCCAAGGGACAGGCAGATGTGCTGCGGAACGACGGTATCGCGGCCATGCGTGCCCGCATTGAAGCGCTTGCGCCCGATCTTGGCAGTCTTGCGTCGGATCTTGTGGACATGAGCCAGTTTTTCCTGCTCAGCGTGGCGCTTGATAGGCTTGAACACTGGCATCGCCCCGGATTGCTTGCCATCGGGGATGCCGCCCACGCCATGTCGCCGATCGGAGGGATCGGGATCAATCTTGCCATTCAGGATGCCGTCGCCATGGCCAATAGTCTTGCTGACCCCTTGCGGCAGTCAGAGAATGTGGACGGACTGTTGCATCTGGTTGAAAGGCGCAGGCGGCTGCCGACCCGCATCATCCAGGCTGGACAAAAGCTCGCTCAGGACAGGATCATTGGTGCCCTGTTCAAGCCGGGAATGCAGATCAAGCGACCGCCACTGGCCTTGCGGCTGCTCGACCGGTTTCCCGTGCTCCGACGGATTCCGGGACGTATTGTTGGCTTGGGGATTCAACGCGAACGCGTCACATCCCCCGAGACCTAGTTCCAGCTTGCCATTTCCGCTTCCAGATTGGCGCGGACAGCCTCGAAGAACTGTTCCGTCGTCATCCAGGGCTGATCTGGTCCGATCAGGATCGCGAGATCCTTAGTCATGGAGCCACTTTCCACCGTCTTGATGCACACCTTTTCAAGTGTCTCTGCAAAACGCACGACATCGGGAGTGTCATCGACCTTGCCG
>CAYSCC010000123.1:0-5535 GCA_964429375.1 uncultured Chakrabartia sp. | reverse complement strand
CTGCAGCGCTGGCTTCCCCGGGCTTCGACCCTATGGCTGCCCAGGACCAGAACGAGGATGTGACCGAATTCCAGCCGGATGGCAGCGAAACGCTCTGGGACTGGCTTGCCGCAGCGCGTGAGACCGCCGATGCGGCGACCCATTCGGAATCGCGCAGCCGCCAGTTCCTCTATCGTGCGCTGTCACTTGCTTATGATTTTGCAGCCGTCGCCGATCATCGGCCGGACGAGTATGCCGAACTTTTGGCGGACAACGGAATCGTCGCCCAGTCCAGAGCGCCCATGACGCCCATCGTGAAGCTTGTGTTCGGCATTGGGTACGACAAGACGCGACTTGCCGAATATGGCATGGCGCTATCCCACGGGCGGCGTCTGGGCATTGGCATCGGGGGCTTCCAGGCTGCGCTAGAATCGCATCCCGGCGGTCTGAAGGGCATGGTCTATGCCGAGCGCGCCGAACGTCGGCCAGCGGCCCGGGCGGTGACGGCAACCGGTGAGGCTGCCCGCGAACGCGCCCGAGCCCTTCAGCCGCGCATGATCATCGAGGCGCCCGGAGAAGAGGAATTCGTTGTCCTCGTCGCCCGCCGCATCGACCAGGACCATGTGGGCCTGTTGGGCGCGCTACCAGAAGATGCTGCGTTGGTTCAAAAGGCCCTACGCGCCCTCACGCAATAATATTACAGGGTTGAGCCAGACTGTTCCAGAGCGCATAAGCGTACCTATCTGATGCACGCCCGCAAAGGGTGGCATCATCCAGATTCAGGCGGAGCAGAATGACAGACGTGTCCAGCAGCGGCAGCGCGCAGCCTTTCAACCCCATTGCAGCCATCGCAAAGGCGCTCGCTTCCCGATCGCTTCCGGGCGAGCTTGATGGCTTTGGTCCCCAGGCCCGGCTTGCGGCCGCAGAATTTGCCATGACGGCGATGGCCAGTCGGCGGAGTGGGGCCCCGAGCCTCGCTGTCGATACGCTGACCGATGGCGAAGGGCGGCGGCGCATGCGGCTGGCCGTCGTCAACCCGAACATGCCCTTTCTGGTCGATTCCGTTGCCGGGATCATTTCAGCCAAGGGGCTGGTCATAGACCGTCTTCTGCACCCTGTGATCAATGTGATCCGGGATGCCAAGGGCGCGATGACCGGCATTGGCAAGGGTGGAAAGCCGGAGTCACTCATCTATATTGAAACTGATCGTGCCGATGCCCGTGACCGGGCCGAGATCCGCGACGGCATCCGCCAGAGCATGCTGGATGTCCGCAATGCGGTGAACGACTGGGGAGAGCTGAAGGCTGCGATGCTGGCCGACGCCGGAACGCTTCCAGACGAAGACGGCACCCTGCTGACCTGGTTCGAGGACAACAATTTCACCCTGCTTGGCCATGCCGTGTTTGCAGCGGACGGGCGCTTCCAGTCCGGGTTGGGCATTGGCCGGAACAGGGGCGAAAGTCTGTTGTCCGAACAGGCCCGGACGCGTGCGATCGCGTATTACCGAAAAGGTGGAGACCGCCTTCTGGTCATCAAGTCGAACATGCTGTCGAGCATCCACCGGCGTGTTCCGCTTGACCTGATGATTGTACCGCAACGTCAGGGCAAGAAGCTTGTCGGCCTGTCCATTCACGCAGGTCTGTGGACCAGCGCTGCGCTGGGCAAGCCGGCTGACGACACACCGATTCTGCGCAAGCGGCTTCAGGCCCTGCAGGTGAAGTACAAGTTCGATCCCCGTGGGCATACGGGCAAGGCACTCGGCCATGCGATCGAAAGCCTGCCGCACGACATTGCCATCAGCATCGATGAGGGCAGCCTCGAGGATCTTGCGCTTGCGGCCATGTCGATTGCGGATCGGCCGCGCCCGATGATCCAGTTGGTTGAAGCGCCGCTTGACCGCCACCTCTTTGCCTTTGTCTGGCTGCCGCGCGATGAGCTGACCACGGCACGGCGGCTGGCCATTGCCGACATGCTGGCCGAAGCGGCCAAGGCCCGCCTGCTGAGCTGGACTATCGATCTGGGCGATGGTGAGGTCGCGCTCATTCGCTATACGCTGGACCTGCGCCAGGGAGGCCGCAAGCCAGCGACTGCGCCGCTGCACGAGCGGATCGAAATGATGGTGCGCGGCTGGCAACCGGCGGTGGAAGCCGCGCTTGGCGAGTTGGGCGATCATGGCCATGCGACGCGGCTGGCGCTGCGGTATGCCCATGCCTTTCCAACGGCCTACCGCAACGGTGCAGGGCCCGACGAGGCGGCACTCGATATCACCTACCTGCACGGCCTCACTGAGGCCGGACAACGCGGCGCGCGATTTTATCGCAACGATGACGATACCGCGAACCGCCTCAGGCTCAAGCTTTACAGCCTTGACCCGCTGACGCTTTCGGATGCCGTTCCAGCCCTTGAGAATTTCGGCTTTCGCGTGATCGAGGAGCTGTCAACGCCGCTGGAGTCGGGACGACTGGGCCATATCCAGAAATTCGTGCTTGAGACGGCCGGCGGGCGGCATACCTCTGCACTCGTTTCCAAGCCGGAGGTGCTTGAGGGGGCCGTGGCCGCGGTTCTTGAAGGCAGGGCGGAGAATGACCTGTTCAACCAGCTGATCGTCGCGCTGGACCTTTCGCCCTTTTCGGTCACCCTGTTTCGTGCCCTCTACCGTTACCTGCGCCAGACCGGCATGCCTTATGGCATGGCGACAGTGGTGCATGCGCTACGGCAGGCGCCAGACATGACCCGTGCCCTTTCCGCACTCTTTGCTGCCTTGCATGGCCCGGACGGCGATGCGCAGGCCGCCAAAGCGGCGGAGGACGAGATCGCACGCGGCCTCTCGCGGGTTACGGGCATTGATGATGATCGCATCCTGCGCCTGTTCCGTGCCGTCATCCAGGCCACGCTCAGGACCAACGCCTATGCGCCAGCCGCGCGCGAGGCGCTTGCCTTCAAGATCGACAGCGCCCGTGTACCCGGCCTGCCCGATCCCAAACCCTGGCGCGAGATCTTCGTCTATTCTCCACGGGTCGAAGGCATCCACCTGCGCGCCGGGCCAGTAGCACGGGGCGGCCTGCGCTGGTCTGACAGGCGGGATGATTTCCGCACGGAGATACTGGGCCTCATGAAGGCGCAGAGAGTAAAAAATGCCGTGATCGTGCCGACGGGGGCAAAGGGCGGTTTCTATCCCAAGGCCCTGCCAGATCCGGCCAATCGCGATGCATGGCTGGCCGAAGGAACCGAGTGCTACAGGATCTTCATCCGTTCGCTCCTGTCCGTCACCGACAACATTGTGAAGGGCCGGGTTGTCCACCCCGAAGGCGTTGTGATCCTTGATGGCGAAGACCCGTATTTCGTGGTGGCGGCAGACAAGGGCACAGCGACGTTTTCCGACGTGGCCAATGCCATCGCTCTGGAACGCGGGTTCTGGCTGGGCGATGCGTTCGCAAGTGGCGGATCGGTTGGCTATGACCACAAGGCAATGGGTATCACGGCCAAGGGTGGCTGGGTTTCGGTGCAACGGCACTTTGCCGAAAGCGGCGTCGATGTGCAGAAGGAACCGGTGCGGGTCGTTGGGTGCGGTGACATGTCTGGCGACGTGTTCGGCAATGGCATGCTGCTGTCCAAGGCGATCAAGCTGGTCGCGGCCTTTGACCACCGACACATTTTCATTGACCCCGATCCCGATCCCGCCGCGAGCTGGAAGGAAAGGGCGCGCCTCTTCCGCCTGCCACGATCAAGCTGGGCAGACTATGATGCCAAACTGCTTTCAAAAGGCGGAGGCATTTTCCCGCGCAACGTGAAGGAAATCCGGCTGACGAAGGAAATGCGCGCGGCGCTTGGCACGGATGCAACCGTGCTGGACCCGTCCACGCTCATTTCCGAAATCCTGAAGGCATCCGTGGACCTGATCTGGTTCGGTGGCATCGGCACCTATGTGAAGGCGCGTGCGGAAAACAATGCAGACGTGGGCGACCGCGCAAACGATGGCCATCGCGTCAACGCCGAAGACCTGCGCGCCAAGGTGATCGGCGAAGGGGCCAATCTTGGCGTGACGCAGGCCGCGCGCATTGCCTTTGCCCTGAAAGGCGGGCGGATCAACACCGACTTCATCGACAATTCGGCGGGCGTGGACTGTTCGGACAATGAAGTGAACATCAAGATCGCGCTCAATGCCGATGTGGCATCGGGCAAGCTCAGCATGAAGGCGCGCAACACGTTGCTGGCCAGCATGACGGACACTGTCGCGGCCATCGTGCTTGAAGACAACCGGCTGCAAACGCTGACCCTTTCGATTGCCCAGCGCGGCGGGGCAGACAATCTGCCGGCGCACATCCGCCTGATCGAGACGTTCGAAGCAGCCGGCCAGCTGGACCGCGCGGTTGAAGGGATCGCCTCCAATGATGAGCTGCACCGCCGCGCGACCGATCGGCAGGGCCTGACCCGGCCCGAGCTTGCCGTGGTGATGGCCACCGCCAAGCTTGCGCTTCAGCACGCCATCGAACAGACGCCGCTTGGACAGGACCCTGCCACGCTTGCCGACCTGTTCGCAGCCTTCCCACCCGAAATGCGCAAGCGCCACGCAAAGGCGATCGAGGGGCACCGGCTGCGTGGCGAGATCATCGCGACAAAGCTGGCCAACCGCATCGTCAACCGGCTGGGCCTGATCCACCCGTTTGAACTGGTCGAGGAAGAGAATTGCTCTCTGGGCGAAGTCGCAGAGGCCTTTGTGATTGCCGAACAGGTCTATGACATTGCGCCGCTGTGGCAGGCGATCGACAATGCCGACCTTGCAGAAGAAACGCGCCTGATGCTGTTTGAACAGGTGGCCGTGGAAATGCGCGCTCACATGGCAGATATCCTGCGCAATTCCGTCATGGGCCGTTCGAATGACAAGGCCATCGCCGCCTATCGGCCCATGATCGAGCGGCTTTCGGCCGAACGCGGCGCGCTCTTGCGGGATGAAGCGCTGAAGCAGGCGGATGATTACGCCCAGCGGCTGGCCCGCGGCGGGGCGCCGCGTCGGCTCGCCGAACAGCTGGTCCGGCTGGCCGAGCTGGACGGATCCATCGGGCTGGGTGCGCTGGCCGCCAAGTCCGGCACGGATGTGATCGCCCTGACGGGAGGGTTTACCGCCCTTGGCGCTGCGCTTGGCATTGACTGGGCGCAGGGAACGGCCATGCAGCTTGATCCGAGAGACCCGTGGGAACGCCTGCTCGCCGCTGGACTTGCCCGGGACTTTCAGGCGATGCGCCTCGAATTCCTTGCGCGCAAGGGAGGCAAGACACCGGGGGCGAATGTGGAGCGCTGGCTGGCCGATCACGCCCAGCGCGTCGCATCCTTCCGCACCATGGTGGACCGCGCCCGCACCGGCGCCCAGCCGACCCCGGCCATGCTCGCGCAGATCGCCGGGCAAGCGCGGCAATTGCTGCTGAGCTAGAGGCGGAAGCTGTTCCCCCGCCCCTGCGCAGGGGTGGCGGCGGAACTTGTCAAACTTGTCATTCCCTTCCGGTAGGCGGCCTATGCCTTCGGGATTGCGCGGAACCATCCCTTTGTCGATGGCAACAA
>CAYSCC010000122.1:0-5542 GCA_964429375.1 uncultured Chakrabartia sp. | reverse complement strand
GGCGGTTCATCGCGAAGCCCGAGCTCTGCGTGTGCGTCCACGCCACCGGCGTCGAAGTGTTTCTCTTCCTTTCTACAGTTGCCGTCAGCCCGTAACTATCAGCGGGCAGTTCCTGAATGCGTTCATGACACACGAAATGCGGGGCAAGAGAAAATGAGTCAAAAGGCATCCGATCTATTCATTCAATGTCTTGAACAGGAAGGGGTAGAATATATCTTCGGTGTCCCTGGCGAAGAGAATCTTGATTTCCTCGACTCCCTCTCCCGATCAAAGCAGATCAGGTTGATCCTGACTCGTCACGAACAGGGCGCCGGCTTCATGGCAGCAACCTATGGGCGGCACACCGGAAAGGCTGGCGTTTGCCTTGCTACTTTGGGTCCTGGCGCAACAAACTTCGTGACCGCTGCCGCTTACGCACAGCTCGGCGGGATGCCCATGATGATGATCACGGGCCAAAAGCCGATCAAGAAATCCAAGCAGGGGCGTTTTCAGATCCTGGACGTGGTGGCGATGATGGGGCCCATCACAAAATATACCCATCAGATGGCATCCTCCGATAACATCCCCAGCCGGGTTCGGGAGGCATTTCGGCTGGCTGAGGAAGAGAAACCGGGTGCGGTCCATATTGAGCTTCCCGAAGACATTGCCGATGAGAGAACTGAGAGCCTTCCGCTCAAGCGCAGCATTGCGCGTCGCCCCAGCGCTGATCCCAAGGCAGTTGTGGCGGCAGTAGAACGGCTCGAAGCGGCCAAGGCTCCCATCCTTGTGATCGGCGCTGGGGCAAATCGCACCAGCACTGGCAAAATGCTGCGAGAAATCATCGAAAAGACGAATATCCCCTTTCTGACAACGCAATTGGGAAAGGGGGTCATCGATGAACGCCATCCCCGCTTCCTGGGCTGTGCAGCGCTTTCAGCAGGGGATTTTGTTCACAGGGCGGTCGAGGCATCGGACTGCATCGTGAATATCGGCCATGACGTGATTGAAAAGCCGCCATTCTTCATGAAGCCGAATGGCGCACAGGTGATCCATATTTCAGGTCGGTCAGCCGAAGTGGATCCGGTCTATTTCCCGCAAATCGAGATAATTGGGGACATTGCCAACGCCATCTGGCAGATCAAGGAGGCCATCAAGCCTCAGTCCCATTGGGATTTCGATTTCATGCTCAAGGCGCGCGCTGCGGAAGTGGCGCATACCGAAAGCATTTCTGGCGACGCTCGCTATCCGATCTATCCGCCCCACCTCGTCAAGCAGGTCCGTGACGCGATGCCCGACGATGGAATCATCTGTCTGGATAATGGCGTATACAAGATCTGGTTCGCCCGCGGTTACGCCGCCTATCATGCCAATACCGTCCTGCTGGACAATGCACTGGCGACCATGGGGGCTGGCCTGCCATCGGCGATGATGTCCGCCATGCTCTATCCCGACCGAAAGGTCATGGCGATCTGCGGCGATGGCGGCTTCATGATGAACAGTCAGGAAATGGAAACGGCTGTCCGGCTGAACCTCAACCTGACTGTCCTGATCCTCAATGACAGCAGCTATGGCATGATCCGCTGGAAGCAGGCAAACATGGGATTCAAGGATTGGGGCCTGACCTATGGTAACCCGGACTTCGTCAAATATGCGGAGAGCTATGGCGCGAACGGATACCGCGTCGAAAGCGCGAGCCACCTCGATCAACTGCTTCAACACACCCTTTCGACGCCAGGTGTGCATTTGATCGATTGTCCGGTCGATTATTCGGACAATGACAGGATTCTCAATCGCGACATCAAGCAACTGAGTGCAAAGCTGTGACACAACTCAAGGACATCTACCCGCTTTACCTGAACAACAAAGCCGAGCAGCCGAATGCCGATCTTGTCGTCACTGACAAGTTTACCGGCGAAGTGGCTTTCCGCTGTGCGCAAGCAGATGCGAAGACCATCGATGCAGGCATTCAAGGAGCCGTCGAAGCCGCCGAGCCCATGGCGCGAATGGCCAGCTATGAAAGGCAAGCCGTACTCCAACACTGCGTGAGCCGGTTTCGTGAACGGTCGGAAGAACTTGCATATGCCCTTTGCGTGGAAGCCGGAAAGCCGATCAAAGACAGTGAAGGCGAAGTTTCGCGGCTGATCGACACATTCCGCATCGCCGCCGAAGAGTCAGTCAGAATCACAGGAGAGGTCCAGCCGCTCGATATTTCGCCGCGCGCACATGGATATCAGGGGCTTTGGAAACGCGTCCCCATCGGCCCCTGCTCGTTCATTTCTCCCTTCAACTTTCCATTGAATCTTGCTGCGCACAAAATCGCGCCCTCGCTGGCTGTGGGTTGCCCCTTTGTGATGAAACCAGCCAGCAGGACCCCACTTGGCGCCATCATCATGGGCGAAATTCTGGCAGAAACAGACTTGCCCAAGGGGGCCTTTTCAATCCTGCCGGCACACCGCGAAGGCGCGGATCTGTTCACCGAAGATGATCGCCTGAAGCTCCTGAGCTTTACAGGATCGCCTGCGGTCGGCTGGGACCTCAAGGCCAAGGCCGGAAAAAAGAAGGTCATCCTCGAACTGGGCGGCAATGCGGCCGTCATTATCGACCGGGATGCCGATCTGGCTGATGCACTGGAACGCGTGATTTTCGGGGCGTTCTATCAGTCAGGTCAGAGCTGTATCGGGGTCCAGCGCATTTTGATTCACGAAGACGTCTATGACGAGTTCCGTGACTTGCTCGTTGCCAAGACACGCACACTGGTCTCCGGTGACCCGAAGGACCGGAATGTCTTTATCGGGCCAATGATTTCCGAAGGCGAAGCTGCGCGTCTGGATGGATGGATCCAGGAAGCAGTAGCCAAAGGGGCGACATTGTTGTGCGGCGGCAATCGCAAAGGCGCCATGCTCGAAGCGACGCTGCTCGAGAATGTTGACCGAAACACGAATCTCAACATCGAGGAGGCCTTTGGGCCAGTTGCGTTCCTGATCAGGTTCAACACATTCGAAGAGGCCCTCGGGATCGTCAACGACAGCAAGTTCGGACTGCAGGCCGGGATTTTTACGCGCGATCTGTTCAAAAGCCTCGACGCATGGGATCGCCTCGATGTTGGCGGGGTCGTGATCAACGATGTGCCTAGCTATCGCGTCGACAATATGCCCTACGGCGGCGTCAAGGACTCCGGGCTGGGCCGGGAAGGCATAAGGTTTGCGATGGAGGACATGACCGAAATCCGGAATCTCGTGATCCGCCGGAGGAGCTGACAACATTGACGCAAGGCTAAAAAAGCCCCGGAAGTCGGCGCCTCATATGGTTAACAAACATGGTAAATCTTGCTTGTCTCGTTGCCAAATCTGCCTAAACTGAGCGACAGAACAACAGGGGTTGCATCGCAGTTTTAACAGGGTTTCGTCTGCTCGCGGTGGACGAAAGAGGGGTAAGCGGTGTTCAGTTCATTTGGTGCCTGGGCTGATGGGAAGTGGCCGCAGCTCGTGTCAATTTCGCTGTGCGTTACGCTAGCCTTCATCTCCCTTGCATTTGGGGCCCTGCCCTCTGCGACTCCTCTCGGCGCTGCACTTCCCGGTGACAAAGTCCATCTTGGTGTCGCAACCTGTGCGGGAACCACATGCCATGGCCGTACTGAAGCCGACGGCAAGATCGTCAGGCAGGATGAAATTCTTCGATGGCAGGAGCCATCTTCGTCGAGTGGCGCGCATAGCCGGGCATTTGCTGTGCTCAGCACTGCCCGAAGCGCTGCCATTGCACAGCGCCTTGGCCTGGGGCCGGCCACAGCCGCCCCGCAATGCCTGGGGTGTCATTCCGAGCCAGCTCCCGGCCGAGGACCGCGATTCCAGCAATCGGACGGCGTAGGCTGCGAAGCCTGTCACGGCGGATCTACGGGATGGATCGAGGTGCACAAGACAGGCAATCATCGCGCGAGCCTGTCTGCTGGCATGGTAGCCCTCGAAAATCCGGCCGTGCGGGCGTCAATTTGCCTGGATTGCCATTTTGGCTCATCCGATGGCGGGCAATTCGTCAGCCACAGGATGATGGCGGCTGGCCATCCCCGCATTTCGTTTGAGCTCGACCTCTTCACGACCTTGCAGGCCCATCATGACGAAGATGCAGACTATGCCAGGCGCAAAGGCAGATCCAACGGAACAAGGGTGTGGGCAATCGGTCAGGCCATGGCCCTCGATCGCGCCCTGAGCCTTTTTGCCAACCCGGCATTGGGCGCCGAAGGAGCTTTTCCGGAGTTCTATTTCCTTGACTGTCACAGTTGCCATCGACGCATTTATGACAGCCAGGTTTTCCGTCAGACAGTCTCTGACAATCCGGCCCGCCCCATTCCGGTCGGCATGCCGCCCTTCAACGATGAAAACATGATCATGCTCTCCGCAGCAGCCAGAATTGCCGCCCCCGAGCAGGCGGCGCGGTTCGAAACGGAGAGCAAGGCGTTTCATGCCGCGTTTGCACGGGACAGGTCCAGCGCCGTGGCCGCCGCCGCGCGATTGCGGACCAGAGCCAACGCTCTTGCCGATGCGTTCCGGAATGCAAGCTTTGGGCGGGACCAGAGCTTTGCCATGATTGATCTGATTGCCAGCGAGGCCATCAATCCCCGCTTCACCGACTATCAGGGGAGCGTGCAGGCAGTCATGGCTGTGGACACGTTGCTCAATGCCCTCGTGAATGGCGGGGGAGTGCCTGCAGCAAGCGCCGCGTCGATCCGCGTCGACATCAACCGTGCCTATTCGGCCGTACGCGACCCGAATGATTTCCGCCCGGCCGAATTCCGCAAGGCTTTGGGCGGTGCGGTCCGGACGGTCAGGACGCTGCGGTGATGCGCCGCCAAGCCCTGGCGTCTGTCGTTTCCGCTGCGGCGCTCATTGTTTCGAGCTGCGGTGGCGGAGGGGCCAGCACGTCTCCCGTAGTTACTCCGCCTCCACCAGCACCGACACCGACGGCTGCCTATGCAGTTCCGGCCCAGGAAGCACTGACCGTCTCTGACGTGCAACAGATTATTTCGCAATCTGTCGCCGAAGCGCAGGCGCGGAACCGGCCAGCAACCATTGCCGTCGTTGACCGGGTCGGGAACCTGCTGGCGCTGTTCTCAATGAACAATGCTGACCGGACCCTGCGTATTCCAGGTGTCTCGGCTCCTTTAGGCGGAACGCTGCCCGGACTCAGTCTTGGATCACCCGCAGCCCTTCCCGGTGCAGTCTCGAAGGCCATGACCGCTGCCTATCTTTCCAGCGGGGGAAATGCCTTTTCCACTCGGACCGCAAGCCAGATCGTGCAGCAGCATTTCCCTCCCGGGCCAAGCACCAACGGCCTGGAGAGCGGGCCGCTGTTCGGTGTTCAGTTCAGTTCCCTGCCCTGTTCCGATCTTGTGACCCGGTTCGACCCGCTTGGTGGCCCTTCTGCCATGGTCGGTCCTAAAAGGACGCCACTTGGCCTATCCGCGGATCCGGGGGGGCTGGCTCTTTACAAGAACGGCGTGCTGGTCGGCGGTGTCGGTGTCATGGCTGATGGTGTCTATGGATTTGATCCGAACACCATCGATGTCGAT
>CAYSCC010000121.1:0-5554 GCA_964429375.1 uncultured Chakrabartia sp. | reverse complement strand
GTGATTGCAGCATCCCAGGCGCGCACTTCAGTGCAGGCAAAATAGAAATCAATCAGCGCGCTCACGCTGTCGCCAATCATCAGGACATTGTCGGGAAAAAGATCTGCATGAATGACGCTGCGCGGCAAATTGTCGGGCCAGTGGCTGTTCAGAAACGTGCATTCCTTTGCGACCCGTTCCCGCAACCCGATCTGGATAGCGTCCAGATCGTCGCCACACCGTTCCGCGAGGTCAAACCAGCCTTCCGGCCCGAGGGCGTTCGGTCGGCTCAGCCTGAATGTCGAAGCCGCCGCGTGGATCTGCCCCAGAGCGGCGCCAACTGCCCGTGCCTGCGCTGGAGTTGGGTGCGATACCGAGAGCCCCTCTGCAAATTCGATGAGTGCAACTGATTTTCCGGACCACAATACCGTTGCCGAGCCGTCGCTGGTGTGGCGAGCACGCGGAACAGGACATCCATGGTCTGCGAGATGATCAATCAGGGACAAGAAGAAGGGAAGGTCGCGGGTGTCGACGCGTTTTTCATAAACAGTGAGAATGAATCGGCCGTCTGTTGTATCGATCAAATAGTTGCTGTTCTCGACGCCTTCGGCAATGCCCTTTGCGGACAGAAGAGTCCCCGCCCCGAAGGCCCGGACAAGCTTTGCCATGTCCTCAGCAGGGATATGCGTGTACACGGCCATAGGGTCAGCTGCCGTTCAGGCTATTGGGGGCAAATCGCGTAGACATCAGGGTTGTTCCCGTAAAGGAGTGCCCTGCCTGACGCAATTCGCTTGATTGCGCGAGGTAAAGCCGCTTGTCTGTTCTTATGCGTTTGTCAGTCCGTCCAAGGCAAATTCTGGCCATACTTGCCAGCCTGCTGATTCTGGGGGGGCTTGGGCTTTATCTGGAGCGGAAAACCATAGCGCGGCGGTTTGCCGATGCGGACCTGCAAGCGCGCAAGGTCAACGCGCACTTTGAAATCAAGGCCGTCGGGCCGACAATGCAACGGATTGAAAACCTCCGCATCGGTGATCCGAAAGATCCTGATCTTGTTGCAGACTGGGTGGAAATCCGACTCGGTCTAGGGCTTTCCGGGGTTGTCGTCCGCTCCTTCAGCGCGGGCGGGCTGAAGCTTCGCGGAAAGCTGGAGGACGGCAAGCTGAGCTTTGGCGCGGTGGACCGGTTGCTGCCAGCCACAAGTGGGGAACATTTTGCGCTGCCGGACATGGATGTTGTACTCCGCAACGCCCGGGTCGAACTGGCGACTGAGTATGGAAGGCTGGATATCGGGGTTGAGGGGGCCGGCAATCTTTCGAACGGATTTTCGGGGCGCCTTGCAGTCAGCTCGCCCAGCCTTCGATCCCGGTCGCTTGCGCTGGACGAATTTGCAACCCGCCTTGCAATCAGGAGCGAGCGCCGCCGGATTTTCTTAGACGGACAGACGACGGCTGGCCAACTTCAATTCGGCGGGAATGTGCTGGACAAGCCGTCAATCCGTTTCACGGGCAACTCAAGTGAATCGATTGGCCAGGTGTCGATTGACTGGCAACTGGCAAGCGCTGTCCGGACACTCTCCTTTGGTGCTGCGGACGATGTGCGTGCAGACGGAAAAATCCGAAAGGACGAGAGCACGGCTGCTCTGACAGCCAGGTTGCAATTCTATGGCGCGCGACCATCCGCCGCCCAGCAAAGACAATTGGTCAATGCGCTGCCGACGGCGGGCGGTACGCCCATGGAGCCGCTGTTGCGCCAGCTTCGGACAGCCCTGGGGCGCCTGAAAAGGGGCAGCGTTGCCGTCGCTCCTGTCGAGTATCGCACAACAGGACAGCAGGGGACTCTGTTCGTCGGACCACCGACCATTGTTGCAGAATCGGGAGCTCGAGTGCTTGGAAATGGACGCGGGATGGTGCTTCCCTTGGACCATGGGCAAGCAAGCTTTGATGGCGAATTCGCCCTTTCAGGCGGCGGCTTTCCAGTGGCGACATCGCGGCTGGCGCTGAAAGATGGGGTTTGGTCTGGCTCAGTCAGGTTGCGCCCGTTTCGGGCGGGCGGTGCTCAGCTGGTCCTTGCACCGGTCGATTTTTCCTACTCGGCCAAAGGAGCGCGGATACGCACTCATGCGGTGCTTGACGGTCCGCTCGGTAGTGGTCGCATCGCCGGGCTTGGCATTCCGATTTCGATGCGGCCTTCACGCGATCCGCTCAATGGGTGTTTCAGATCCGGTTTCCGCAGTGTTGACCTGGATGGCCTGCACCTGGTGCCTGCGAGTTTTGGAGTATGCATTTCCAGGCATGAAGCACGACTTGATGCTCTGCGCCTGGCTGGTCGCATGGGCGATTCTCCGCTTCAGCTGGCTGCAAATCGGGCCGCCATTGGCTTTTCACGTGGGGACGTTTCCATTGGTGGTCTGGAAATGCGCCTTGGCCCCAAAGACAGGCCGTCTCAGTTCGGCATCGAAAACCTGACGGGTCGGTTTGGAGAAGGGCGTGCCGCCGGGAAGTTCGCTGGAGCTGCCGGCGCTATTGGCAATGTGCCGCTGAAAATGAGCGAGGGCACCGGGGCTTGGGAGGTCGAGAATGGCAAGCTGTTCATTCATGGCAGCATGATGCTTGCCGATGCGCTCACGCTCGACCCTCGGTTCAATCCAATGCGCCTGGATGACGTTTCCCTTCAGCTCGCCAATGGAATGGTGACCGCGACCAGCACTGTGCGGGAACCAAAAACACTGGCCCAGGTTGCTGATGTCGCCATTCGGCATGACCTGTCTGCAGGAGCGGGTAGTGCAAACCTGGAGGTCCGGGGACTGACCTTCGGGCGCGCCCTCCAGCCAGAAATGCTGACAACGACGACCTTGGGCGTGATTGCCAATGTCGTCGGCACGATTAGCGGAAAGGGCGAAATTCTCTGGAATGGCACTGCCGTCAAAAGCTCGGGTAGGTTTCGGACGGATGGACTGGACATGGCTGCGGCATTCGGACCTGTGACCGGGATGAAAGGCGAAATTGCCCTTTCCGACCTTCTCGGCTTGGAGACGGGGGACGGGCAGCAGGTGACGATCGGCTCGATCAATCCCGGCATTGCGGTTGTCGATGGCTCGATACGCTACCAGCTTTTGCCCGGCCTCAAGCTCAGGATCGAGGGCGGACGATGGCCCTTTGCAGGCGGGTTCCTGATCCTGGAGCCAACAATGTTCGATCTTGCCAATGCAGCCGAACGGCGGCTGACATTCCGGGTTGAAGGGATGGATGCTGGCCAGTTCATCAACCAGCTCCAGTTTGACAATATCGACGCGACCGGGATCTATGACGGGACACTCCCGATGATTTTCGATGAACATGGGGGCCGTATCGAAGGCGGGCGGCTTGTTGCGCGCAGTGGCGGCACACTGGCCTATGTGGGTGAGATTTCGAACCAGAATCTGGGCACGATGGGGCGCGTTGCGTTCGATGCCCTAAAGTCGGTCCGCTATGACAGGCTGAGCATTGATCTTGATGGTCCGCTTGATGGTGATGTCGTCACACGTGTCAGCTTTGCAGGCGTCAATCAGGCACCGATCGCAGGCGTTCGGGCAAAACTTCCGATACCGGTTCGTGTGACGGGACTCACCAATTTCCCGTTCATCTTCAACGTGACGATTACAGCACCTTTTCGGAAGCTTTTCGACATGAGCCGCACCATCAGTGATCCTTCGCTCCTCATCGAACGCCTAAACCCTGATCTGCAGCGGATCGGGCCAGCCAAAATCATTCAGCCGCCAGAAAGCGAACGTGTGCAATGAAGGGATTGATGTTGACGAAGGTGAGACCGGAAGGTTACGCCAGGCCCATGAAACGGACCGCATCGCTTTTGGTGATTGCCGCAGCCGCGGCGTTCAGCGGAGGATGCGTGCAGGTTCAGGCGCCAGACAAGCCGATCGAAATCAACCTGAATGTGAATATCAGGCAAGAGGTGGTTTACAGCCTGAAACAGGATGCGAACGACCTCATCAAGGATAATCCGGAGCTGTTTCCCAAATGAAGACAAGGTTGACCATCTTCGCGGGCCTGCTGGCAGGGGCCGCGCTTGGCATCTGCAGCGGTATCGCCGTGGCGCAGTCGGCGGGCATCGTGTCCGAAGCGCTTGCTGAAGGCAGCGTGGGCGAACAAGCGGATGGCTACCTCGGCATCCGCGGGTCCGTGAGTGAGGCTTTGCGTGCGGAAGTGGATGCAATCAACATCAAACGCCGTGCCGCCTATACGCAGCGCGCAGCGCAGAAGGGCGCAACAGTCAAGGAAGTGGCAGCGGCAGTGGGATGTGAAACTCTTGCCACGCGCGTTCCGGCCGGCCGGGCCTATATGCTTCCTGACGGGGTGTGGCGCGTCAAGGGCCAGGCGCCCATTTCTCTGCCCGCCTATTGTGCAGGCTAGGTCAGGAATTCCGACACAAAGCCATTTGCGGGATTTTGGGCAATGACCTGTGGCGGGTCGAACTGCTGGATTCTGCCAAGATTCAGGATGGCGACCTTGTCCGCCAGGGCAAAAGCCTCTTCCCTGTCGTGAGTCACGAAGATTGAACTGATTCCCAGCCGATCATGGATCTCGCGCAGGGCCATTCGAAGCTCCTTGCGAACCTTTGCATCGAGAGCGCCAAATGGCTCGTCGAGCAGGAGGATGCTCGGGTTTCGGGCGAGGGCGCGGGCCAGTGCGACGCGTTGCCGCTGGCCTCCGGACAATTGTGTGGGATAACGGTCGCCCAGATCTGACAGCTGGACGAGGTCGAGCAATTCGCGGACCCGTTCATTGATCGCAGTCTTTCCAGGCCGTTCCCTCCGCTTCATGACATTCAGGCCAAAGGCTATGTTCGACGCAACCGTCATGTGTCGGAACAGTGCATAATTCTGGAAGACGAAACCGATGCCGCGTTCCTGCACGGGAACCTCGGTCACGTCCTTGCCACCAAACAGGACTGTGCCTTCATCGGCAAAGGCAAGCCCCGCAATGATCCTCAAAAGGGTGGTCTTGCCGGATCCTGATGGCCCCAGCAGCGCCACAAATGCGCCGTCGTCAATGGCCAGCGAAACGCCATCGAGGGCGCTATGCCCGTCATATCGCTTCGCAATGTCACGCACCTCGATTGTCATGTCGTCAGTGTCCTTGCGCCTTCAGATCGTCACCATGCCGCCATTCGAGCAGGCTCTTGAGAACCAGCGTGACCAAGGCAAGGCCAGCCAGTATCGACGCGACTGCAAAGGCAGCCACGAAATTATATTCGTTGTAGAGTACCTCGACGTGCAGCGGGATCGTGTTGGTTTCCCCGCGAATGTGCCCGGAGACGACGGAAACGGCTCCGAATTCTCCCATTGCCCGCGCGTCGCACAGGAGCACGCCGTAAAGCAGTGCCCAGCGAATATCCGGCAGGGTCACATGCCGGAACGTCTGCCACCCGTTTGCGCCGAGCGACAGTGCTGCCTCCTCTGCTGCCCGCCCTTGCGCGGTCATGAGCGGGATTATCTGCCGAGCCACAAAGGGAAAGGTCACGAAGATCGTCGCCAGCACGATGCCGGGCACGGCGAAAATAATCTCGATGTCATGCTCCT
>CAYSCC010000120.1:0-5571 GCA_964429375.1 uncultured Chakrabartia sp. | reverse complement strand
CCTTGGCCTGGTAACTTATGGGCTCAGCGCCATCATCTGGATGCTGATCCTGTCTCGCGTGGCCCTTTCGACGGCCTATCCCTTTATTGCGCTCGGAATCGCGCTGACGGTGCTTGCCGGGCGCTTCCTGTTTCACGAGCCCATGACGCTGGCCAAGCTTGCAGGGATCGGGATGATCCTTGCCGGCATTATCGTCATCGGGTTGGAGGGAGAGGGCAGACAGGGAAACGCCCCGCCCGTGAATCGACCGGGCAGCGCGTAGCTCACAGTCGCGCGAG
This sequence comes from uncultured Chakrabartia sp., assembly GCA_964429375.1. Lineage (GTDB taxonomy): Bacteria > Pseudomonadota > Alphaproteobacteria > Sphingomonadales > Sphingomonadaceae > Aquisediminimonas. The sequence goes on along the minus strand of CAYSCC010000120.1, from coordinate 5,293 downwards.
GCAACGGATGCCATTTACCACTTTTCCGGAAAAATCTCCTTCCAACAGCCGGAATTGGCTCCTAACCGGGGCTTACGCGGGACCGTGCAACAGGACATCGTGCTGCCCACCCGCACACAACCCCATGAAGGCGCGCTTCTGATGACAGGCACGACCATTTCCCTTTCCGATACAGCGCTGGGCCAGGTTCACGCCTATCTCTCTGGTGCGGGAGAGGACATGGCATCTGTGATTGCGCAGACGCGAACGGCCCTCAGGCACGGGGCAGTGACATGGTCCGGCACGTTGACGCCGGCAACGATCCATGGACTGGGTGCCATCCATGCCCTCGCCCAGGAAGAAGGCGCGGCGGTTACGCTCAACCATTCCGGCCTCGACCACCGCCAACTTGCCTTTTTCGCTGACTATTATCGCTATGGACCGGGTGCCGCCGGGGACTCCGGCGCAAGCTTTGCCGAAATCATGTCTGCTGCGAGAGAAGTCCTGCTTGCAGTAAGGCAGATGGCGCGCCCAGCCCGGCCTGCCCCCCGTTCATCCTCTGGCCGCGCGCTCATCATTGGAGCCTATGGTGGCGATCATGTTGGCGACACCGCGATTCTTGGCGGTGTGCTGCTCCACCTTGCGCGAACATTCGGAACAACACATGCGGAGGTCCTGAGCCATAGGCCAGAGCATACGGCCCGCCTTGTTGCCGGATTGGAATCGCCTGTGCAGGTTGAGGTGCATGACTATACGCCCGCAACAATTGCGCGGCGCGTACCCGATGCCGCACTGATCATGATCGCCGGCGGCCCCATGATGGATCTCCCGCGCGTCCTGGCAAAGCATCTGGGCACGATCCACCTTGCGCGCGCCATGGGCATCCCGCTCTACATCGAACGTGTCGGGGTCGGACCATTCAAGAGGCAATTGAGCCGCTGGGCAGCGCGACGCATCTTCACACGCGCAGAACATATCTCGCTGCGCACCTCGGGAGCGGGCCTTGATCCGACATTGGACGGGATTCCCTATTCCGTCGGGCGGGATCCGGCATTCGACTATCTGGACACCAGAACAGTCCTCGGCAGGACGACCCGCGCCTCCGACTCTGCACAGCAGCTTCTTGATGGAACCGAAGGCCACAGACTTGTGGGGATCAACCTGCGTCCCCTGCGGCACGAATGGGCCAAGGGCGGGGAAGACTATTCCCGAACCGTGGACAGCGAATTTTCGGCCCGGCTGGCAGAGGCGATGCTGCGCACTGCAAGCGCCAGCAAGCGCCCGGTCACGTTCGTGTTTTTTCCGATGAACCCGATCGAATTCGGAAAGAGCGATCTTGCAGCAGCCTATCGGCTGCATCGGCTGGTGGGAAACGGGCTCGATTTCAGGGTCTGGGAAGCGGATCCCGATATTGACGATGTCCTGTTGCTGTTGAGGCGGATGGACGCAGTGATTGCGATGCGTTTTCACGCCGCAATTTTTTCCCTTTCACAAGGCATACCAACCTTTGGAATAGACTATTATCCGAATCAGGGCGGCAAGGTGGAGCAGTTGTTTGCGGATCTCGGAAAGCCGGGAGACGCCATCCAGATTGACAAGTTCACGCCGGATTGGCTTGTTGACAAACTGGCAACTCTGGATCGGCTACAAGAGGCCATGGAGTTCGAATCATGACACAGAGTGAACCAAAAGTCTCCGAAAGCACGGATATTGTGGCCGAGCCCAATCTCGCGGCCCGGCTGCTGGGCGGGGAAGTGATTGTCGCCCGCCAGGCCTTGGCGAGTTCCGGTGTGTTCCAGGACATGCTGGATGACAGCATTGCCGCGATCCGGGAACACATGGGCAGCGACAAGACTGCCACGATCTTGGAGGCCGGTTTCGAACGGGTCCACGAGATTGTCCCGGCTGATGAGATTCCTGCTCTTACCGAAGCCGTCTACCGCGTGATCGAGGCGAAGGCCCCTGGCTATCTCGCACGGCTGATGCCTGCACTCTTCGGGGACCGGAGCTATTATTTCGAGACGGCCCCGAATGTCCGCTTTCATATTCCCTATGAAAGCGCGCGCAAACACGCCGGTCTCTACTCCAAATTTGCCGTCAAGCGGGGGGAGGGCAAGCTAACCGCCCATGGCCCGCATCGCGATTCCTGGCTCGATTGCCCGGACAATGGCGTCAACATCTGGATTGCATTCGGCCGGGTTAAAAAAGGCAATGGCCTGACGATCTACCTCAAGGAAAGCCGGGGAACGCAGACCTACACGGAAAAAGGCAGCGTGACAGACGATGTCGCCCTCAGCCAGCCCGAGACATTCGATCTGGAACCGGGCGACTGCATCCTGTTCCACACGGATCAGCTGCATGGCTCGGAACTGAACCGCACCGATGAAACACGGTTTGTCATCAGCTTTCGCGTGACGCTCGACAAGCCCCATTTTCCGCGAGAGCATCATCACAGCTACGAGTATTCGGGCCTTGCCAACGGCGCCCTTCGTCCGCTTGCGACCTTGCCAGCCATACTGCAGCCCAGCTTTGCACGGTCTGCGGTTCGCCGTGCAGCCAAGCGGTTTTTAGGCACGGGAGCGGCTCCAGCGCCCGTCAAACCCGCAGCGCCTTTGCCGGCAGTCTTTGCCGACCAGCTTGCGGAGGGAGCGATTAAGCCCGTCGATGCGAACAATTGCGTGGCCCGGTTGAGCGACGGAAACATCGTCGCATTTTCACGGCGCTGCCCGCATGAAGGGGCTGACCTTTCAAAGGGCTTCATTGCAAATAACCAGATTGTCTGCCCCTGGCACAATCTGCCCTTCGATCCTGCGTCTGGCGGGTCGCCTTGTTCGGCTTTGAAGGTCCGCATGAAGTCATGCGAGACGCTGGAGGACGGTCGTGTCGTCGTTGCGTCTGGAGCAAAAGCGCCACAACGTACGGCAACAGCAGCCTAGGCGTCGGCGTCCGGGCGAGGAGCCTTTCCAGCAGATCGCATGGCACCCAGTTGTGCCATGTCGCGGAAGAGCGACCGATCCACTAGCGGGGCCACGCCTGCAAATGTGGCAGTTGCGGCGACAGACATCCAGAAGCCGGGCGCCTGCCACCGCAACAGCAGGATGACAGCCGCCGCCATTGCAAGCGGGATGATGACAAATCGCGCCGCAGGTGGTTCACAACCCTGCGCCCGGGCATAGCTGTGCGACGCTGCCCAGACTGCAATGGCGCCCAGCAAGGAACCCAGGGCATATCCAATGCTGCCGTACATCATGCCGAGGCCCACACACGCTCCGACGGTGACGACAAGGCCAATGACCTGCGACATGAGGACCTTCTTCTGCTCTCCGGCTGCTGCCAGTGCCCCGCGCGAGTGACCTGACCAGAGTGCAACCGGCAAGATCCAGCACAGGACTTCAAGAAGAGGAGCGGCCGAGACAAGTTTCGGGCCAAGCGCAAGCCGGACAAGCGGTTCTGCAAAAACCGTCAACGTCAGCGCAACAAAGACGCCACACCAGGCAGTGACACGCATTGACCGTGCGAGCATGCGGCCGAGCGAGCCATCCGCCAGCGCATGGGCGCGACTGACCGAAGGATAGAGGTTGAAGTGATACAGGTTGCCGAACTGCCCCAGAGACCCGACGATCCGGGCAGCTCCCGCAAACCAAGCCGTCTCCAGCCCTCCGCTGATCGACGCTACGAGAAACAGTGGCGCCGACTGGGCGAGCGCCCAGACAAAGTTCGTCGACCCGACAGCCGCCCCCTCCTTCACCAGATCTCCAAAGCCGGAGAATGAGCCCGTCAGGCGAAACGGTGTTACACTCTTGTGCTGGACGTGAATGCACAGGGCCGTCATCGCGACCACCGCACAGAATTCAGCCACGCCAACCGCCAGGATGTCGGACGGCGCGTGCACGAAGATCCAGACGCCAAAGGCAAAGACCGCCATGCGCACGATTTCGGCGTTGGCAACGGCCGCCATTCGGCCCGTTGCCTGAAAGAGCCACTGCTGGCGCCATGGCGCCGTCAGCAGGCTGGCTGCAAACAGCCAAACGAGTCCTTGCGGGATAGAGGCATGAACCGTGACCAGCAAGATGGCCGCAAGCGCCGGCACAAAGGCGGCTGCCATCATCAATCGTGCGACGGGGATCTGATGCGCGAGCACTGCCAGTTCATCCGGGTTGCGGACTGCCCGTCGTGTGCCGACCACGCCCAGCCCGCCATCGACCAGGAGGGCAAAAAACGCTGTCAGGCCGACGACATATTCGACCGCGCCATAGCCAACCGGATCCAACGCCCTGGCAATCCATGCAAATGCAAGGAAACCAAGGGCCTTGCTGGCCAGCTGGCCTGATGCCAGAACCGTGAAATCGCGAAAGAGCTTCATCCCTGCGCCGAAACCGCCTGTTCAGATGGTGCCTAGCGCTAGCGAACTATTTGATCGCAAGGAATCCTTCGAAACAGATATATTTCGAAATCGTCGTGATGTCCTGAAACCCTGCCCGTCGAAAAAGGTCAAAATTCCCCGCCGTCGAAAATGGCTCAAGTACGCCTTTCAGGCTGCGGGTCTTGCCCACGATTTCCTTCTCGTCGAACCCCTGCGAAAGCTTGAACTCGTTGTAGAGGCCAGTTGCGATGTCCTGGAAGCGCGCATCCGGCGCGCGCACCTTTTCAAACATGATGAACGCCCCGCCCCAGTTCAGCGCCTCGAAAATCCTGTCAAAAAGCTGCTGGCGGTCGCGCGGCGGGATGAACTGCATTGTATAATAGGAGACGATCAGGTCTGCCTTTTCGAACGGATAGAGCCGGGCATCCTCATCCAGAATCGTGATATTGGGAACATCGGCACAATGCGTGCGGGCCTTGGCCGTCATTGCCGTTTCAACATCCATCCCGATGAATTTGGCACCGGGCTTGTGCGCATTGTGCAGCGCCAGCTTCTTCAGCAGCTCACCCGTCGAGACACCAATCTCATAAATGGTGCTCCGATCCGAAACAAACCAATCACTGATCTGACACGTCAGGGCATGACCCTCGGCATATAGCGGCACCGAATGGCGGATATGGTCCACAAAGGTATCGGGAACACTGCCGCCAAAATTCCACGCGGCATTTCCCGTTTCGATATTCTGCCCGACTTTCATCGAATTCACCCCTCTTGAATGCTTTGCTTCATACCAGCTTGCGATGCCGCTTGGGAATTGCAATTCAACCTTAACGCCTCTGCACGGCCGGCTGTTTCGTCCATGCCCTTTTCAACGGCGATTGCCCGCACGAGGTCGAGCCATGCGTTGACGGCCGTCGTTTCGCTCCACCGAGTTTCGACCGCAGTCCTGCC
>CAYSCC010000119.1:431-5576 GCA_964429375.1 uncultured Chakrabartia sp. | reverse complement strand
GCCCAGTTCACCCGCGATGAACAGGCCGGGCACGTTGGTTTCGAACCTGGGCGAAACATGGGGTATGTCGACGCCGCGCGTTTCAGTGCCGAAGACAAGCGAGATGGCATCCGTAGGGCAGGCCGCCGCGCAGGCGCCGTGACCCACGCAATGCGATGGCTCGACCAGGCTGGCCTTGCCATCAATGATACCGAGGACAGAGCGTTCCGGGCAGGCCTTCACGCACGCTGCGCAGCCAAGGCAAAGCGCCGGATCGATCACGGGATGCAGCGAGGCGGGCTCTGTCAGCCCAGCGATCCGTGCTTCCTCCATCACCGCAAGCGCGCGGCGTGTGCGACGGCGGGAGACAGCCGCAAAGGCGAGCCAAACTCCGGCAAGCGGAATGGCATAAGCGAGAAGCAGCGGGTTGAAATCCGCCAAGCTAGAGCCCCAGTTCGGCTGCCAGGGCATTCACTTGGGAAAGCTTTGCCGGTTGGGAGGACAATGCCTTGCGGGCCGTTGCAAGATCAGCCCTTGCCTGCACGAGATCCTTGAGCACGACGCGCGAGCGGATAAGCTTGAGCCAGCCGTCCACATCGCCCGGGTTGGCCCTGAGCTTTGCCGCCAACCCGTTGACCATCCCGTCAATCATGGATTGCTGCTGGGACGGCGGCAGCGAAGAGGCCGCTGCCATCTGCGCCGGGCTGGGGCCCGCAAAGGCGGCAGGCGCAGCGGGCATGACCGGGTTCGGCATGGCCGACACCTTGCCTGCAACATCGACTCCAAGTTTCTTTGCCAGCACGTCGATGCGCTGGCGCAGGTCGGCCTGCCATGGCTGTTCGGCCGGCGCGCTGTTGGCAAGGGCAACCCATGCGTCCAGCGCCGCGCGCTCCTGACCGTTCTGGGACTTGTGGAGGGCTTGCAGGAAAAGGGCGCGTGGTTCCTTCGGGTCGATCTGCAATGCCCGGTCCACATGGGACTTCGCTTCTGCCGTCACCCTGTCTCCTGCTACGGCAACCAGAGCTTCTGCATATCCGGCCTGCACATCGGCGCGATCGGGAAGCAGCTTGACAGCCTTTGCATAGGCAAGAGCCGCTTCGGCCGGTTTGCCGGTATTCTGGAAAGACCAGCCGAGCATGCGGAAGCCTTCGCCATCCGTCGGGTTCTTCTGAAGCCGGGCTTCGAGACGGCTGATCATCGTATCGACATCATCAAGCTTGGCGTCAGGCGAAGGCGCCATGGCAGTGGCCGAACCGGTTGCAAGCGGCTGATCGGCAGGACCTTGCATGGAGCGATATGCAAAGATGCCGCCGGCAGCCAATACAAGCGCCGCCGCAATGCCCAGCACAACACGCGGGGACAAAAGAGTGGATGGCATCGCAGGCACGGCCTTGGGGCCAGAGGACGCGTTGTCCTCCGCTGGCCCAGCCGCCTCATCCTGCGCGCCCTGACCTCGTGCCTGCATCAGCCGCATGATGGCGATACCCAGCGCCAGTCCGGCAATCCCTGTCAGGATCATGGGAAGTATCATCGTCTACCCCTGCCAATTTTTTCGGTTCGGCGGGCTCTATGGCCCGGGAAAACCTCCCTGCAATCAGCGAAGCTGACACCAAGCTGCATTTATGGCCCGTTCGCCGGTATCATGGTTGGAAAACAGGCCAAAGCGAGCCGCTGTTTCGCTGCCAGATGTGAACTTTTCGCTAATGAACCAGCTGTAGGGATCAGTGCCAGCGAGCATATTGAGTGGGCGGGAATCCAGGATGATGCAGGCCATTGCAGACATGGATCAGAACGGTGCCAAATCGCTGCTGACGCCTGCACGACTTGAAACCATGTCGTCCGCATTTGTTGGTCTGGCGGTCGCCGCACTGCTGACCTATGGCTGGCTTCACCGTTCCAATCGCTGGATCAACCCGGAGCAGGGCATAGGCTATTGGCTGGGAATCATTGGCGGCAGTTTGATGCTGCTCCTGCTGGTCTATCCTTTTCGCAAGCGCATCCGGTTCCTGGCAGTCCTGGGAAGCGTCGGCTTCTGGTTCCGGTTTCACATGATCCTCGGCCTGATCGGCCCCGTTGCCATCCTTTACCATGCCCGCTTTTCATGGGGTGCGCTCAACAGCGCCGTCGCTCTGGGCGCAATGCTGATCGTGTCCGGAAGCGGGCTGATCGGGCGATATTTCTATTCCCGGATCCACCGGGGCTATTCGGGCCGGAAGCTGGAAGTCCGTGCGCTTCTGAAGGACATGCATGACCTTTTGGACAATCTGGCGGACCAGGGTGACACGGGAACCCTGGTACGGGCAAGGCTTGAACCTTTCGAGCAAAGGACAGTCGCTGCCGGCGCAGGCTTCTGGAAAAGCGCCTGGTCCGTTGTCAGCCTTGGGCTGGGTACTCGACAAGCGCTGCACCAGCTGAAGAAGGAACTTTCGGCGCAGCCCTCCATGACCCCGATTCGGTCCGGTGATGACAAGCAGCGCGGCAAACGGCTGATCAGTCTTGCCGCAGAGTATTTCGATGCCGTCCGCCATGCAGCCGAGTTTGCCTTTTATGATCGCATGTTCCGGCTATGGCACCTCTTTCACCTGCCGCTTTTTATCATCCTCGTGGTTACAGCGATCATCCATATCGTCGCGGTTCACATGTATTGATGATACGGTGGGTTCGCCTTCTTGCGATTGCCTGGCTGGCCTTTGCTGCGCACCTCGCCTTTGCCCAAGGCATCATGGAGCGCCTGATCACGCCCGGGCCACTGGCAAAGGCCCATGCCAAACTCGAAGCGAACTGTGCATCATGCCACGAATCCTTTTCCCGTCAGGCTCAGAACGGAAAATGTCTGGCCTGCCATACCGGCATTGGTGCAGACATTCGGGGCGGCGGTGGCTTCCATGGAAAGTCGAATGCACGGTCTCAAGCCTGCAAGGTCTGCCACAGCGACCATCACGGTCGCGCCTTTCCACTCGTGCGTTTTTCGCATGCCGGCTTCAATCACCAGCTGACCGACTATCCACTTTTGGGGGGACATGCCCGTGCAGCCTGTGTCGGCTGCCACCGGAAGGGTGCGCATTATCGCGGCGTTTCGACAGCTTGCGTATCCTGCCACGCCCGAAAGGATCCGCATCTTGGCCGGCTCGGCAAGACCTGCCAGACCTGCCATGACGTCAACAGCTGGAAACAGACGCTGCCGTTCGATCACCGGTCGACCGGCTATACCCTGACCGGCAGCCACAGGACAGCCGCCTGCCTGTCCTGCCATGCAGGGCAGCGCTGGGCCGGGACGCCTACTCAATGCATCGCCTGCCATGCAAAAAAGGATGTGCACAATGGTTCGAGGGGAACAAATTGTGCCAGTTGCCATTCGCCGTCAGGCTGGAGGGCAACTTCATTTGATCACAACACGGATACCGGCTTTCCCCTGCTCGGTCGGCATGCGTCTGCCGGATGCGCATCTTGCCATGGCGTTGCCAACACGATCCGAAAGCCTTCCCGGGCCTGTGTGGCCTGCCACGTCAAGGATGATGCACACAAGGGCAGCAATGGCACGGACTGCGCGCGCTGCCACACTAGTCGCGACTGGAAACAGGCCAGCTTTGATCACGACACAATGACCCGCTTTGCCTTGAGCGGCGCGCATGAGCCGCTGGCTTGCGGCGCATGCCACAAACAACCGCCACGCGTCGTCAAACTGTCGGTAAGCTGTGCAAGCTGCCACACGGATGACGATGTCCACAAAGGCAAGTTCGGCGCAGCGTGTGACACTTGCCACAATGCGGCCGGCTGGAAGGAAAAGGTCGCATTCGATCATGCGCTGACACGCTTCCCGCTGCTGGGCAAACACGCTGCCGTCACCTGCACGCAGTGCCATGCAGACAAGAGTTTTGCAGCCAAGGGCATTAGCTGCGCATCCTGCCACGTGGACGACCACCATGGCGGGTCGTTTGGCACTCCTTCAAACTGCGCGCGCTGCCACACGGTTGCTGGATGGAAGATCTGGGCGTTTGACCATGATCTCGCGACGCAATTTCCGCTCACCGGCCAGCACAAGGGACTGATCTGTTCGGCTTGCCATGCAAAAGCAGAGGACCCGGCAAAGCTTCAGACGGATTGCATTGCCTGTCATCGGCAAGACGATGTTCACAAGGGAAACTTTGGGGAAAATTGCGTACAATGTCATGTCACAACAAGTTTCGACAAAATTACCATTTCTCAAAGATGAATTAAGTAGTTCAACAGTATTACTACCAAAATTGGATAGTTATATTTGAACAATTGCAAAACTGTCACGAAACTGACAATCTGAACGTTTGCACGATGGATTGATTCAACAGTAAGGTGAACCGCCCTAACTTTCCGGCGGAGAGTATATTAACCATTCTCGATAACAGCCTGTTGCAGTCCTTGGGCCGAAGAGAGGCCCATGGGCTGAAAGTCCGGCGATTGGGCCCCGGTTTCACGCGGGGTCCATCAGGGTCTGGAGTCGGGTGGTAGAGGGAGTTGGCGTCCGCATGATCGGGAGATGGCTTGCAACACTCCTGGCTGTGGTGTTCGCATTGGCGGTCATCACTGGCGCACCCCTGTCGGCGGCGCGCAAATCCACTTTCGATCATTTTTCAACAGGCTTTCCGCTGACCGGCGCGCACGTGGTGGTCGCATGCGAAACTTGCCACAAAGCCGCTGTCTTCAAGGGAACGCCGAAAAACTGTTCGGGATGCCACAATGACGTGCGCACCAACGGCAAGCCGGCAAACCATATCGTGACGCAAGCGGAATGTGACAGCTGCCACACAACCCGCCAATGGACGATCAACAGGTTTGATCACACAGGCGCAACGCAAAGCTGCGCGACCTGCCACAACGGCATCAGGGCCACTGGAAAGACGGCAAACCACCCCCAATCGAGCAATCAATGCCAAGACTGCCATAACACCAATTCGTTCGCGGGTGCCCGATTCGACCATTCAAATGTGACCGGCGCCTGCTTCAGCTGCCACAACGGCACCAAGGCCACCGGCAAGAGTGCGACCCATCTCGCCACCAACAACACTTGCGAGGATTGCCACAAGACCAGCGGATGGATTCCCGCTACCTTCAACCACAGCGGCATCACCGGGACGTGCTTCAGCTGCCACAACGGCACCAAGGCCACCGGCAAGAGTGCGACCCATCTCG
>CAYSCC010000119.1:0-331 GCA_964429375.1 uncultured Chakrabartia sp. | reverse complement strand
TTCCCGCTACCTTCAACCACAGCGGCATCACCGGGACGTGCTTCAGCTGCCACAATGGCACCAAGGCCACCGGCAAGAGCGCGACGCATCTCGCCACCAACAACACCTGCGAGGATTGCCACAAGACCAGCGGATGGATTCCCGCTACCTTCAACCACAGTGGCATCACTGGCACCTGCTTCAGCTGCCACAACGGCACCAAGGCCACCGGCAAGAGTGCGACCCATCTCGCCACCAACAACACTTGCGAGGATTGCCACAAGACCAGCGGATGGATTCCCGCTACCTTCAACCACAGCGGCATCACCGGGACGTGCTTCAGCTGCCACAA
>CAYSCC010000118.1:0-5635 GCA_964429375.1 uncultured Chakrabartia sp. | reverse complement strand
GCCGTCAAACCGCTTCTGGTCAACATAGCGCATGAAATTGGCGGTCGTGATGGGAGCACGTTTCCCATCCAGTTCAAGCACGATCACGCCAAGGGACGTTGTCAGCGCAACACGCACGGGCCCTAGCGGTTCAACGACAGGGGCCACAGGTGCCCTCTTTCCCGGCGCCGCATGAGCAGACAGCGGCAGTGCCAGGCAGCCGAGAAGGATAAGTGCGCCTAATCTATTCTGCATTGTCTTGACCTGTCCTAAGCAGCTTGCGCGGGTTGGAGATGCGACGTTCTGCGTGTCAGCCAGAATTGGATCTGGTCCACTACAAAATCGATCACGGCACGGATGTGGGGCTGCCGACGCGCCTCATCCGTGGTGACCATCCACCCAGGTGTCTTGAGTTCGGCAATCGGTGGCAGCAATCGGACAACCCCGCGCAGGTCATCGCCCATGAGGCAGGGAAGCACGGATGCGCCAATCCCGGATCGCACGCTTGCAATCAGTCCGGAAAGCGTATTTGCGCGATGGACGATCTGTGCGTTCGGAAGATTGTCCGAGACCCAATTGTTCACGAACCCGTTGCGATCGACATTCATGACCAGAGGATACCGGCACAGGTCTTCGAAATTGATTGGCAGCCCACAACGCTCCACCATCTCCCTGCTTGCATAGAAGGCTTCTTCCATATCCATCAGGTGGCGAACGATGAGGGCGTCCTGCGTCGGTCGACTGCCAAAGCGCAGGGCCAGGTCAGCATCGCCGCGAAGCAGGTCAAGATTTTCATCGGTCGTGATCACTTCGACCCGGATGTCAGGATGCCGCGTCCTGAGCAAACCCAAGGCAGGAATGACCCAGGCGTTCGCCGCCGACTCCACAGTCGTCAGTCTCACAGTTCCGGCAAGGCGGCGGGATTCCATGGCGATATTTGCCGAAAAGGCACACACCGAATCCTCAACCGCTTCGGCCGCACCAAGTACGGCTTCGCCACGGGGCGTCAGCCGATATCCTGATGGCGTTCGGACAAAAAGCTGGACGCCAATCGCGTCTTCAAGAACGGCGATACGGCGCGACACCGTTGCCTGACTCACCTTCATGTTGCGCGACGCGGACAAGGTGCTTCCGCTGCGCGCGACAGCAAGGAAAAATCGAAGATCATTCCAGTCGAACATGACCGACTCCAGAAAGCTCAGCAGGTGTTATGCATTTTTGAATAGGGTGTTTGCAACCTTGGTGTTCACGCTCGTCACCTCAAGGAGAGTAACAAGGCTTCAGACGACGGGACGGACCCATCGCCCGGATTGAAACATCGAACACCAGGAGAATTGAAATGACCGAGTTCCACCCAACTTTTGCCATCGCCGCAGTTCTTGCAACCTTTGCCGGCCTGGCCCTTGCAGCAGCCCCGTTCAGCGGACTCGCCTTGCTCGTCTGACCCGCGAGCGCATTCGCCCGCCGGGGAAAACGACCCACTCTCCCAAGCCCCCTCCCCGGCGGGCGAAACCAGCGATACAGACCGTTCGACGGTCAAAAAAAGGGGCCGCAACAGCGACCCCTTTTTCATTTCAGGTTGGTTTGGGCGATCAATCGTCCTTCAGAAAGGCTGGCACGAAGTTCGGATCCCCGCCTTCGCTGCTTTCCGAACGCTCCCGGCGACCGCCGCGTTCCCCGTCACGGCGCGGGCCGCGATCGCCACGTCCGCCACCATCACGGCGAGGGCCACGATCCCGATCGCCATCACGACGCGGACCGCGGTCGCCCCGTGGGCCACGATCTTCGCGTGGTTCACGCGGCGGACGGGTGTCCTCGAGTTCCGCTCCCGTTTCCTGATCCACAACCCGCATGGACAAGCGGACCTTGCCCCGCTGGTCGATTTCAAGAACCTTGACCTTGACTTCCTGTCCTTCCGAAAGAACGTCCGAGACCTTCTCCGTCCGCTCGTTGCGAATTTCAGAAACATGGACCAGGCCATCCTTGCCGCCCATGAAGTTCACGAAAGCACCAAAGTCGACAAGGTTGACGACCTTGCCGTCATAAATCTTGCCCACTTCAGGTTCTTCGACGATGCCGGAGATCCACTTGCGCGCAGCTTCGATCTGGCTGAGATCCGAAGAGCTGATCTTGATCACGCCTTCATCGTCAATGTCGACCTTTGCGCCGGTCGTCGCGACGATTTCGCGAATGACCTTGCCGCCTGTCCCGATAACGTCGCGAATCTTCGACTTGTCGATCTGCATCGTCTCGATGCGCGGCGCATGGGCAGAAAGTTCCGCCCGCACTTCACCCAACGCCTTGGACATTTCGCCAAGGATATGGGCACGGCCCTGTTTGGCCTGATTCAGCGCAGCTTCGAAGATTTCCTTCGTGATCCCGGCAATCTTGATGTCCATCTGCATCGTTGTGATGCCTTCGGACGTACCGGCCACCTTGAAATCCATGTCGCCAAGATGATCTTCGTCACCCAGAATGTCGGACAGGATCGCAAAATCCTTGCCTTCCAGGATGAGGCCCATGGCAATGCCCGAAACCGGACGCTTGACCGGAACACCGGCGTCCATCAGGGCGAGCGAGCCGCCACACACTGACGCCATCGACGATGAGCCGTTTGACTCCGTGATGTCGCTTGTCAGCCGGATTGTATAAGGAAACTCTTCCTTGGTCGGCAGAACCGGGTGCAGAGCGCGCCATGCCAGCTTGCCATGCCCGACTTCGCGGCGCCCGGGGGCACCAAAGCGGCCAACTTCACCGACCGAATAGGGCGGGAAATTGTAGTGCAGCATGAAATGCTCATAATGAAGGCCAGTCAGGCCATCGATCATCTGTTCTGCATCCTTGGTTCCAAGCGTGCAGGTTGCAATGGTCTGCGTTTCGCCGCGCGTGAACAGGGCCGAGCCATGCGCACGCGGCAGGAAGTGCGTTTCCGCCACGATCGGACGGATCTGTGTGGTCGTGCGGCCATCAATGCGGGAGCCGTCCTTCAAAAAGGCGCCGCGAACGATTTCCGCCTCCAGCTTCTTGGTCAGCTTGATTCCGGCCATGACGGTCTGCGGATCGAGGCCGTCCGCGACAAACATGTCCTTCGCCTTGTCACGCGCCGCATTGAGAGCGTTTGACCGGGCGGACTTGTCCATCAGCTTGTAGGCCGCAGCGATATCGCCACCGATCAGGTCCTTGAGCTTCTTCTTGAGGCCGCCCAGATCGTCCTGTGCGGGGAGCTCCCAAGGGTCCTTGGCAGCCTGTTCAGCCAGCTTGACAATCGCCTTGATGACTTCGCGGCAGGCATCATGGGCAAACAGGACCGCGCCCAGCATGACCTCTTCCGAAAGCTCGCGCGCTTCGGATTCGACCATCATGACTGCGTCATAGGTTGCCGCAACCACAAGATCGAGGTCGCCTTCTGCAACCTGTTCGTCGGTTGGATTGAGAATATACTCACCGTTCACATACCCGACACGTGCTGCGCCGATCGGCCCCATGAATGGCACGCCTGAGAGGGTGAGCGCCGCTGACGCTGCAACCATTGCCAGGATATCAGGCTCATTCTCGCCATCATAGGAAAGCACCTGAGCGATGGCATTGATTTCGTTGTAGAAGCCTTCCGGGAAAAGCGGGCGGATTGGGCGGTCGATCAGACGGGAAACCAGCGTTTCCTTTTCCGTGGCACCGCGCTCACGCTTGAAAAAGCCCCCGGGAATCCGGCCGGCTGCAGAGTATTTTTCCTGATAGTGAACGGTCAGCGGGAAAAAGTCCTGCCCTTCCTTCACAGATTTTGCGGCTGTGACGGCACACAGCACAACAGTTTCGCCGAGCGTTGCAATAACAGCGCCATCGGCCTGGCGGGCAACCTTGCCCGTTTCGAGTGTCAGGGTTTGTCCGCCCCACTCGATTGTTACGGTTTTCGTGTTGAACATCTTATTTCCTTCAGACCAGCCGCCCTATGCGCGCTGGCTTCCTCTTAGTGCGGCGCCGAACTTGGCGCCTTCACCATCACGCCGCCGAATTGCGGCGGGATGGCTCCGTCTGTCGCTCCTGCAGGAGTGCAGGAGAATGGCCCGAATTGCTTGCAACTGGGCCAGGATCCCGGCTTTGCGGGGATCATGTCAAACGCAAACGGCCCCCGATTTCGGGGGCCGGGCGATGGCATTACTTGCGAAGACCAAGCTTCGCGATCAACGCTGCATAGCGATCGTGATCGATCCTCTTGAGATAATCGAGCAACGAACGCCGGTTGTTGACAAGCATCAGCAAGCCGCGACGCGAATGATTGTCCTTCGCATGCGTCTTGAAATGTTCGGTCAGGTTGGAAATCCGCTCAGTCAGGATCGAAATCTGGACTTCGGGAGAGCCGGTATCGCCTTCGTGGCGTGCATGTTCCTTGATGAGCGCCTGTTTGCGCTCTGCTGTAATCGTCATCACTTTTCCTTCGACATCCGTTTTACAGATTGAATCGACGCACTGTGCGGACGTTTCCATCCAGAACCTCCACGAGCGCGAGCGGCGTTTCACCGTTCATGGCAAGGTGGAGGCCGCCAGGTGCGGCAATCCCGGTCAAGACCTGCCCGAAATGGAGCAGCCTTGCCTGTTCCGGGGTGAGGGCGAGTGCCGGGATGTCGTCCAGCGCCGTCCTCATCGGCAAGGTTACGTCTTCAAGGGCGCGGGCCTTAGCCTTTTCCATGAGAATGTCCAGCGAAATCGCCTGATCCAGGGTGAAGGGGCCTGCCTTGATCCGGCGGAGATAGGTGACGTGACCCACCGTTCCAAGTGCCCGGGCGATGTCGCGCGCAAGGCTGCGGATATAGGTGCCCTTGGACACATGGGCGCGCAAGGTGGCGAAATGGTGATCGCCCTCTGTCGTCGATCCCAGATACTGGAGATCATGAATTGTAATGCGGCGCGTTGCGAGCAAGACTTCCCCGCCCGCACGCGCGAGATCATAGGCGCGCTCACCATTGACCTTCAGCGCAGAATAGGCCGGAGGCCGTTGATCAATCTCGCCAAGAAAATCCTTGAGGACATGTTCGACAGCCGTACCATCAATTGGGGCATCCGATCTGGCAACGACCGTCCCTTCAGCATCGAGCGTGTCGGTTTCCACCCCAAACTGGATGGTAAAGTCGTACACCTTGTCGCCATCCAGCATCCGGCCAGCGAGCTTGGTCGCTTCCCCCACGGCAATCGGCAGCACTCCGGTTGCCAGAGGATCAAGTGTTCCGCCATGGCCAACTTTCATCTTGGGATAGCCGCCGTCGCGCAACGCACGTTTGACGGCGCTGACCCCTGCCGTCGACCCAAGGCCCAGTGGCTTGTCCAGGATGATCCAGCCATGGAGCATGTCAGGAGAAAAGAGCGATGATCTGCGTTCCGAGGCCCAGAATCCATTCAACCGGAGGCCCGATCAGCTTGGGCACAATCGCTGCCTGCGGAGACAGCATCGGCAAGACGACGATCAGGAGAATCATGATTGGAAAGCCATAGCGAGCAAGGCGTGCATAACGTCGGCCAAGTGAAGGCGGTAGCAGCCCTTCCACGATGTGCCCGCCATCAAATGGCGGCAAAGGCAACAGGTTGAATACGCCAAGCATGACGTTGATGATCGCGAAATTGACCAGATTGGCATGGACAAATTCACCAAATCGGGCCGGCGCCT
>CAYSCC010000117.1:0-5648 GCA_964429375.1 uncultured Chakrabartia sp. | reverse complement strand
GTGCAGCTTCGCGCGCGGGTCGGCATGGTCTTCCAGAAGCCGAACCCGTTTCCGAAATCCATTTACGAGAATGTGGCCTATGGGCCCCGCATTCACGGGCTGACGGCAAACAAGAGCGAACTTGACGGCATTGTCGAAACCTCCCTGAAACGGGCCGGCCTTTGGGACGAAGTCAAGGATCGGCTTGCCGAAAGCGGAACGGCCCTTTCGGGCGGACAGCAGCAACGCTTGTGCATCGCGCGGGCCATTGCGGTCGATCCCGAAGTCATTCTTATGGACGAACCCTGTTCAGCGCTCGATCCGATCGCAACGGCGCGCATTGAGGAATTGATCGATGAGCTTCGGGGCCGGTACGCCATCGTGATCGTGACGCATTCCATGCAGCAGGCTGCACGCGTTTCACAGCGTACGGCTTTCTTTCATTTGGGAAATCTCGTGGAGTATGGGGCGACGTCCGATATCTTCACCAATCCGCGCGAAACGCGCACCAAGGACTATATCACAGGGCGCTACGGCTAGGAGCGGGTTTCATGAACGAACACACCGTCAAGTCTTTTGACGAGGATATCAGCCAGCTGCGTGGTCTCATCGCGCAAATGGGCGGGCTAGCCGAAGTCGCTATCAAGGGCGCCATGACTGCCCTGGTCCGCCATGACAGTGCGGCCGCCACGCAGGTTGTGGAAGATGATCGCAAGATCGATGCGCTCGAAGCGCAGGTCGATCAGCTTGCTGTCAAGATCATCGCTCTGCGAGCGCCCATGGCAGATGACTTGCGAGAGGTTGTCGCAGCACTCAAGATTTCGGGCGTTGTCGAACGGATCGGTGACTATGCGAAAAACATCGCCAAGCGGTCGGCCGAGGTCGAGGGCCGCAGCAAGATCGAGCCGCTGACTTTGCTTCCGGCGATGTCGGAAATTGCAGCTTCAATGGTGCATGATGTGCTGGACGCCTATGCGGCCCGCGACGCAGACAAAGCTGCGGACGTCATTGCACGAGACCAGAAGGTCGACAATTTTTATGACAGCATCTTTAGAAACCTTGTTTCGCACATGATGGAAAATCCTTCGACCATTTCAAGCGCCGCGCAGTTGCTCTTTGTGGCCAAGAACCTTGAGCGCATCGGCGATCATGCAACGAACATCGCCGAAATGGTCCATTATGCTGCAACCGGATCCCACCCGGCAGAGCGCGACCGGGGAGCTGGCGGTACGGCATGAACAAGCCTCGCTTGCTGCTCGTCGAAGATGACACGGCGCTCGCGGAACTGCTCTCCTGGCATTTCGAGCAGGAAGGCTATGATGTTGTTCACACGCCGGACGGGGAAGAGGCGCTGCTTCTGTCACGCGAAGCGCCGCCCGACATAGTGCTGCTCGATTGGATGATCGAAGGGCTCTCAGGTATCGAGGTGTGCAGAAGGCTCCGCCGTAATACGGATACGGCCAATGTTCCCATTATCATGCTGACCGCACGCGGGGAGGAGGAAGACCGGATCCGCGGGCTCGAGACGGGCGCTGACGATTATGTCACCAAGCCATTCTCACCGCGAGAGTTGGTTGCTCGTGTAGCAGCGATCCTGAGGCGCGTTCGCCCCGCCTTGGCTGGCCAATCGCTGGCGTATGCTGACCTTGAAATGGATACGGTTGCCCACAAGGTGAGGCGGGCAGGGCGCCTGCTTCAACTGGGCCCGACCGAGTTCCGCCTGCTCCGTCATTTTCTTGAACATCCCGGGCGAGTCTTTTCCCGCGAAAGACTTCTCGACGCAGTGTGGGGCATGGACAGCGATATCGAACTCAGGACGGTCGACGTTCATATCCGTCGGCTGCGCAAGGCGGTAAATCTGCCCGGCCTTCCCGATCTCATCCGCACAGTACGCTCTGCAGGATATTCGCTCGATACCAGCAACTAAGGCGTTCAGTTTTTTTACTCGCCATGCGTCCATAATGGACCAAACTGCATACTCCCAGAACGAGGCGCGTAAGTGTGGTGCGTCTGGGGTAAGTCAGCTATGTCTATTTTCAGTACCAGACTGCGGAAGGTCGCCAATTTCCTGCTTCTCGCATCTGCTTCAATGGCCTCGGTCGCACGATCGCAACTTGCGCCATTGGATGGCGGGACAACTGCTCCTCCATTGCCGCCCCGCCTTGATGGGCCATTGTTTCCGTCCCTTGTGCCGGCGCCGGAGGGTGATCCAAACGGGCAGTTTATTGTTCTGACGGATGCCCCTGACGGCCCGGTCGATCTTGGCGATGGTGATGACCAGCTGGAATTTCGCTTGGACGATCCTGTGCCGCCAATCATCCTTTCTGGCCTGAGTGGAGGCAATGGCCAGGACTTGCTTAGAGTCATCAATTCAGCGGGCAGAATTTATACAGTGCAGGCTCCGGATTTTGAGGTGATCCAGAAACTTGGGGATGGCACGCTGAAACTGGAGGGGCAGATTGCCGGGCGAAGCATCGAACTGCAGCAGGGCGGCCTGATCAATAACGCCGATTTTTCAAGCGATTTCGGATCTGGCTATGCGCTGCTCGTGAACAGCGGGACGAACCTGCTGAATTCCGGATCCATCCGCGCTGCGCTGGGGGTTCAATTCGCGGGCAATGGCTCCTCCACTTCAGCGACGAATTCGGGATTGATCCAGTCCGATGCCGATTTCGGTTCTCCGGTTTTCCTTTCTGCCCGCAATGTGACGCTCGACAATCTTGCGTCCGGCAAAATTGTTGCAACCGGCCTGGCGTCTAAAGCGATTTCCGGGGCGGGAGACAATTTTCAACTGCACAATTCCGGCGTGATCTTGGCTGATGGCGAAGGCTCGTTCGGCCTTTTCCTGCAAGGTCTCGGCATCAACATCGAAAACCTGGCCGGCGGCGTCATATCGGGCAACGCGGTGGGCAGTTTCATGAAGGGCGATGATAGCATGATCGCCAATGCCGGAACCATCCAGTCAAATGGTTCGGCAGTGATTGTTTCGGGAGCCCGCAATACGGTCCTAAATCAGGCTGGGGGGCTTGTGCGTGCCGGCGATCAGTCGACCGGTGTTGGCGGGATCGGGATCACCTTCGAAAACATCCCTGCAACCGAGGAATCCAATCGCACGACGGGTGGCGCAGCGTTTTCGCTCGCTACGTTCGCACCCAATGCAAATGCCAACATGCTGATCAACGAAGCAGGTGCCCGGATCGATGCGGGGAACGGCATATCGGTGCTCGGAAGCAGTTTCGGGGAGGTCGTAACGAATGCCGGAACGATTATCGGCCGAATGCAGCTTGGCGGGGGCGATGACAGCGTGAGCCTCACAGCATCGGGCATGATGACGGGGGCGCTCGATACCGGCGATGGCGATGATCTGATCACGGTTGACAGCAGCCATATTCTCGACGGCGCTATCTTCGCTGGGGCTGGCAACGATGATGTATTCATCCGCGATTCCGCGCAGGTGTTGCAAGGCATTGATCTCGGGGACGGGCAGGATCGCCTTGCGATCAGCGTTACATCGAGCAATGCCGGCGCGGTCGGCCCGGTGACCGGCGGGGCAGGGCCCAATGACCTGCTGACGTTCACCAACCTGGCCGGGAATGTGAACGTTCTCAATATCGGTGCTGTCGATCCCGATCCGAACGCGGCCTTGCCAGCTTTTGGGTTCGAGACTGCCAGTTTCAATGGGGCGGGAACCCTGAAACTTGTAGGCGGTGCGCGTTTTTCAAGCGCGTTCGACATTTTCGGCGGAACGCTTGTCAATGCCGCGGATATCAGCGTGACTGATCCGCTCAGCTTCGCATTCTCGGTCAACGCGGGAAGCAGCCTTGTCAATAGCAGGGCGATCCGCTCGGTTCTTGGTGTGCGAGCAGTATCGGGAGGGCAGCCGGTATCGATCACAAACAACGGGTTGATCCAATCTGACGGCGATGCCGCGCGGGGCATGGTGGTGGCAGGGTTCGGCAACGTGATCGCCAATGGTGCCAACGCGGGCATAATGGCGAATGGTCAGGGCGCAACGACCATCATGCTGTTGGGTGGCAACAATCAACTGGACAATGCCGGGACGATTGCGGCGACAGGCAATGGGGCGGCAAGCGTTTTCAGCCAGGGCAACGCTTTGATCCTCAACAATCTCGCCGGAGCGCAAATTTCTGGCGTGTCGAATGGGATTTCCAGCCTTGGCGACGATGCAGTCATTACAAATGCGGGCACGGTAAGCGCCAGCAATATCGGCGTGAGCGTTTCGGGTGCGAGCAACCGGATTGTCAATCAGGCGGGCGGTGTGATCACCGGCGGAGATACAGCGCTTGGCTCGGGCGGTATCGCGGTCCTTTTTACCCAGGCCGAAATCGACGAAGACAGCCGGCGGACGAGCGGCGCGGCGGACGGCCCCCAATTCGCAACCTTTGTACCAAATACAAATGCGGGTGTTTTGGTGAACGAGGCCGGCGCCCGTGTTGAGGCATTGAATCCGGACGGAACGGCTGTTCTGGGCGACCTTGCAAGCCAGGAGGTCGAAAACGCCGGCACGATCATCGGCAAGGTTGTGCTTGGCGATGGCGACGACAGTTTTACGTCCACGGGAGGTGTGATCTCCGGCAATCTGGATACGGGTGCCGCAGGCGCCAGCCTTGTCACTGACAATGATCTGGTGGACCTTGGCGGCACGACCATGATGACCGGCAACATCATGACCGGCGTTGGCGATGACAGCATCACCATCAGGAATGTGGCGCAGTTAAGCGGCTCCATCCGTGCGGGCGATGGCAATGACACAGTCACCGTCCAGGACTCCGCCTTTGTTTCGGGTGGCATCGACCTTGGGGACGGCGATGATGTGCTGACCGTTTCTTTTGCGGCCTCGGACACGCTGACAGGGGCGGGGCCTCTTACCGGCATCGGCGGAGCAGTGACTGGCGGTGCGGGCATGGACACGCTTGCTTTCAGCAACGCTGCCGGGACCACAAATTCTCTCAACGTCGGCGATATCGGCAGCACGCTTGCACAGTTCGATTTCGAAAGGGCCGGGTTCAATGGCGCGGGTACCCTGAATCTTTCAGGCGCGGCCCAGTTCAACAGCACGTTCTCAGTGCTCGGCGGCACAGTCGCCAATCAGGCGAATGTGTCCGGCGCGAGCCCGCTCTTCAGTGTCGGTAGTGCTGCAAGCCTGACGAATGGCAGCGGCGGGGTGATTTCGCTCATGGCACCCGCCAATGGCGCGCAGCCAACCGGCGCCGTTGCTGCCAACGGCGGGGGAACCGTTTCAAACGCGGGAACGATCACTGCGCTTGGCAATCTTTCGGCTGGCGTCTTGATATCGGGAAGCGGAAACAGCCTGAACAACCAGTCGGGCGGAACGATCTCGGCGAGCGGCGCGAATTCAGCGGCCGTTTTGTTCAGCGATCCGGCGCCCGCCTCAGGACCTGCTAACAGCAACAGCTTGAACAATATGGCGGGCGGAACGATCAAGGGAGATACGAGTGCCGGCAGCTTTGCTGTTCTCGGCTCGGCTGCCCAGGAAATGATTACCAATGCCGGCACGATCATCGGCACGGTTTCGCTTGGCGCGGGCGACGATGGCTTCTCGCTCGCGGGCGCAGGTGTATTGAGCGGCAATATCGTCGCAGGCTCTGGCAATGACATGGTCACGATTGACGGTTCGGGGCGCGTGA
>CAYSCC010000116.1:0-5653 GCA_964429375.1 uncultured Chakrabartia sp. | reverse complement strand
AACGCCATGCGCTCTGACGTGATCGTGATTCGGCACGGCAGTTCGGGCGCCGTTGCACTGATTGCCGACAAGGTCGATTGCCCGGTGCTGAATGCCGGAGACGGACGGCATGAACATCCCACGCAGGCCTTGCTCGATGCGCTGACGATCCGGCGCCACAAGGGGCGAATTGCCGGGCTCACAGTGGCCATTTGCGGCGACGTCCTGCACAGCCGGGTCGCCCGATCGAACATCCTCGCACTCACGGCGCTCGCTGCGCAGGTGCGCGTCGTCGGGCCGGCAACCCTGATCCCGGACGCAATCGAGGCCATGGGGGTGACGCGGTTCACGGACATGGACGAAGCACTCAACGGCGCAGATGTCGTCATGATGCTCCGTCTGCAGAATGAGCGCATGGACGGGGCCTTCGTGCCCTCTCCGCGTGAATACCATGCGCTTTACGGGCTGACCCAGGAACGGCTGAAGCGGGCCAAGCCTGATGCCCTTGTCATGCATCCCGGCCCGATGAACCGCGGCGTGGAAATAGCCAGCAACGTTGCAGACGATGTCAATCGCTCGGTCATCCCCGAACAGGTCGAAATGGGCGTCGCTGTACGGATGGCGTGCCTGGATGTGCTGACCCGTGGGCGGCGGGGAGTGACAGCATGAACATCGGCCTTTCGATATCCAACGCTGTCCTGGTCGACCCGGCCACTGGCGTTCGAAAGGGCGGCATCGCCGTCAGCAAGGACCGCATCTCGGACATAGCCCCGGACGGATCGGCAACCATGGACGCGCAGGGCGCCCATCTTGCCCCCGGCCTGGTCGATCTCGGCGTCTTTTCCGTCGACAAGGCTGCCTGCATTGCGGGCGGGATCACCCGCGTGGCGCTCATGCCAGACCTGCAGCCGCCGCTCGACGATCCGGGATTGGTGCAGCGATCCGCTTTGGCCGCCAAGCCCGATCTCTGGGTCCACCCACTCGCGGCCGCGACACGGGGGCTGGAGGGACGGGAGCTTGCGGAATATGCGCTGATGGTGCGGGCCGGTGCCCGCGCAGTCGCCACCGGTCGCAGCCAGGTAGCCGATTCCGGCGTCATGCTCCGCGTGCTCGCCTATGCATCCGCTTTGGGCCTGACAGTGATATCTCACCCAGAAGATGCCGGCATGGTGCGCAATGCAGTGGCAACCGCTGGCGAAACCGCAACAAGGCTCGGGCTTGCCAGTGCTCCTGCTTCTGCTGAAGCGATGGCCATCGCCCGAGACCTTGCACTTGTCGAGGAGACGGGTGCCGCCATCCATTTTCGGCAGGTGACGACGGCGCAGGGCCTTGCACTTGTCCGATCCGCCAAGGCGAGGGGCCTTCGCGTCACCTGTGGCATCACGCCAGCGCATCTTTTCCTGTCTGACCTCGCGATGTCGGAGTTCCGGACCTTTGCGCGTCTATCTCCGCCCTTGCGCAGTGAGGCTGACCGTCAGGCCTGCCTCGAGGCTGTCTCTGACGGAACAATCGATGTCCTCTGTTCCGCCCATGACCCCCGGGGACCCGAAGCAAAGCGGCTGCCCTTTGCGGATGCCGAACCCGGCATGGCAGGCGCGGAAACCCTGCTGGCCCTTGGGCTCGGGCTTGTCCGAGACGGTCTCATTGACCTTCCCCGGCTCATTGCGATGGTTTCGGCAAACCCGGCACGGATCATCGGCGTTGAAGGCGGGTCGCTGGCGCCGGGGGCGGCTGCGGACGTCATTCTGTTTGATCCGGATGCGCCCTGGATCATTGATGGTTCGCGGTTCTCAGGTCAGGCCGGGAATACGCCCTTCGACATGCTGCCCACCCAAGGCAAGGTCCTCAAAACGATAAAGGGTGGCCGGCCTCTCGGCTGACCACCCTCATGAACTTCTCGGTTCTTGGTCTATCTGCGCGAAGCAATCCGCGTTCCACCGCCGCTGGAGGCCCATTGCAGGGGTGTGTCACCGGCAACCGCCCGAACAAAGCAATCCCCGCCCGCGGCCTTGATCCGGGCGCAGACCTGACCTGCCGCCGCACGCGACGTGAAGCCGGAAACGGAAAGACGATAGAGCGTGGCATTGTTGACCTGCACCCGCGCCGTTGCTGCGGTATAGCCGCCAAGGTCCCGATAGCGGCCGACGGCTCCGCGCCATGCAACTTCGCTGCGTGATGCGCTCGAATAGGCCCCGAGCTGAACAACAAAGGTCCCGCTTTCGACAGGGTGGAACGCATTGGTGGATTTCGGCTGTGCAGAACGGCTCGCCGGGACGACAACCTGCTTGACTGGCGTCGATGCGGCACGAATGAGGGGAGCGGGCCTGGCAACAGCTGGCTCGCTGGCCGCAGATGCCTGAACCGGAATGGCCGTCGGCACAGCCGCAGTTTCAGCCATCACAGCAGGAGCAGACGGCGCGTCTGCAACTTCGAATACGGGGGCAGGCTCGGCATCAGACACGTCCGCCGGCGCTTCGCTCGTCACGGGCGCTGGCGCTGGCGAGGCCAGTGCCACCTGCGTGGTGGGTCGGCCTGCAAGAGCCAGCTGTTGGGGCTGGCCTGGATCAGCCACGGGCTTGACCTTCAACAGGCCTGCCACTTGCTGTGATGGGGATGAGGGCATGGCAAGTGCTGCCCATTCCGTCATGCGGCCGTAAAGCGCATCACCCGAAAGGTCTTGTGCCGCCATGACCCGGGCTTCCCGCCACCGATTCGACAAGGCGTAGGCCAGGGCAAGATTTTGACGCGTGCGGGCGTCTGCTTCGGGCGCCCGGACGGCGGCCTCAAGAATGCTCGTAGCGCGGGTCAAATCACCGGCAAGAGCCATGGCGAGACCATAGTCAGGATCGGACAGCCGATCCCGATAGACATCGAGCGTTGCCAGTGCGCGATCATTTCTGGCATTGGCGATCTGTGCCAGTGCAAGGTTCAAGCCGGCGCGGGCATTGGCAGGATCGAGCGAAACTGCATCGCCCAGTGTCGTTTCCGCCGACTGGAACCGGCCGGCCGAAAGATAGGCCTGGCCGAGAAGGGCGCGATATTCCGCAACATTTGGCATCGACGCCACGGCCAATTCGGCCTTTTCCACGGCGTCATCGAATTTGCGTTTGGCGAGCAGCTTGGTCGCTTGCTGGGCTGCCTGCGCAGCGGCCTTTTGCGGGCCCGATGTCTCGTGACCATAGCTTGAGGCACTGACTGGCGTGATGGCCGCACCGAGAATGAGCGACGAGGCCGCGATTTTCAACATCCCAACTTTTTTCATCTTTCTTCTCCGCCTTGTTTTTATGGGTTACTTGGCCGACCTGCCTGCCAGCGCCGCGTTGTCGGGCTGGCGATCAAGAAATTCATCCAGGGCCTGCGTCACGATCTGCTGGGCAGACCGGTGCTGGACAGCGCACACGAGCCGGAGGCGCAGGTGGCGTTCGCTATCAAGCCGCAAAGTGAAGGCCGATTTTCCATGGGATCCCGGCCGGGCACGCGGCGTCGGAGCAGCCCTTGGCGTCACCGCAGCTGCCACGCTTGCTGCGAACTCCTGTTCGAGTTCCCTTTGCTGACGAACGACGACGGGCGTCACGGGAGCAGGCTCCGACTGTACAGTCGGGTGCAGCACGACTGGTGCCACGTCATGGCCCATATCGTTCCAGCCAAGATCATCATGGTCCTGATTCTGGAACGAATCGATCTGGAATGACGCATCGTGCGTCATATGAAAGCCTTGCGGGCGCATGGCTGGCTTGGCTTGGCCTTTCCGGGCCAGCAGCGTCGAAGACAGCGAGGCAAAGGGCTTGGCTTCGTTCATGGATCTGGCTTCCCGGTTCATTGAGCAACTCCGCGGCGACCAAAGCCGCCGCCCGCGGCAGCCGCGCGGGTCTGATAGGCAGCAGCCGGTTGATTGGGGGCGGCAAAGACGGTTCTGCGGAAATTCTTTTCGAGCCTGTCGGCGATATAGCGCCAAAGCTCTTCGATCTCGGCAGCGGAACGACCCTTGGGATCGATTTCCATGACAGTCCGGCCGTCGATCATCGATGCGGCATAATCCGTCCGGTGATGGAGGGTCACTGGGGCTACAGTGCCATGCTGCGAGAGCGCAACAGCAGCTTCATACGTGATCTTGGCCTTGGGGGTAGCGCCGTTGACAACAAAAATCAGTGGCTTGCCTGCCCTGTCGCAAAGATCGACGGTTGCGCCGACTGCACGAAGGTCGTGGGGGCTCGGTCGAGTCGGCACGACAATGAGTTCGGCCACTGCGATAACGCTCTGGATCGCCATTGTGATCGCTGGCGGCGTGTCGATAACCGCAAGCTTGAACCCCTGCTGCCGCAGCATCTCAAGGTCGCTCGAAAGACGCGCAACGGTTGTCTGCGCAAACGCGGGAAGCTCGGTTTCCCGTTCGTTCCACCAGTCTGCGAGCGATCCTTGCGGGTCGATGTCGATCAGGACGACAGGGCCCGCGCCTGCTCGCTCAGCCTGGACGGCAAGATGTCCTGACAAGGTTGTCTTGCCGGATCCGCCCTTCTGCGATGCCAACGCCAATACGCGCATGAAAGTTCCCCGAGTTGCAATAATCTCGCAGTAAATCGCACGTGGATGGCTAAGATTAGGTTAACATTCGCTGCCGCAAGGAGACCAAATTTTTCCGGATTATGACCGACGGATTTTGTGCTAAGACCCGTGCGGCATTGCCCTATGCGGGGCAACGGAATTCAAGGCGTTGGAGTAAAATGAATGTGGTTTACCCGGTTTCTGGTTTTGGCCATGGCGACATCGCTTCTGTCCGTTCCGGCGAATGCTGACGTCAAGGCCGGGGCAGACGCCTGGAACCGTGGAGATTATGCCAACGCCGTCAAGGAATGGCGTCAGCCTGCCATCAACGGCAATGCAGACGCCCAATTCAACATGGGTCAGGCCTACAAGCTGGGCCGTGGCGTACCGGCGGACCCCAAGCTGGCTGCAGACTGGTACCTCAAGGCTGCAAAGCAGGGCAATCTGCAGGCCGAAGACAATTACGGCGTCATCATGTTTCAATTTGGCGATCGGCAGAAGGCTATGCCCTATTTGCAGAAGTCGGCCAGTCGGGGCGAACCGCGCGCCCAGTATCTGGTGGGAACAGCCCTCTTCAATGGCGACTATATCGGCAAGGACTGGCCCCGCGCCTACGCGCTCATGACGCGAGCTGCGGCATCGGGGCTAAGTGCCGCTTCGACAAGCCTGGCCCAGATGGACAAGTTTATTCCGCTTGAGCAGCGTCAGCAGGGGTTGGCCATGGCACGTCAGATGGCAGAGCCCGGATCTGCGCAGCCTGCCGCGCAGTCCCCTTCTGCCAGGATTGCAAAAGCTGGAGGTGCGCCTGCGCGGATTGCTCCCCCGGTTGCGAAACTGCCCGCAGGCAGTGCCGGAAGCTGGCGCGTACAGCTCGGCGCGCTCGACAGTGAAGCTCTGGCGAAAGCGAAATGGACGGCATTGAGGAGCCGCATTGGAGCCTTGTCCAAGTTGCAGCCCAGCTATGAACCGGCGGGTCAGTTCACCCGCCTGCGGGCCGGACCAATCAGCACCAAGGCCTGCGCATTATCTGTCTGTGCTGCTGCCAAGGCTGCGGGGCAAGCCTGCTTCCCAGTCGCACCCTGAGCCCGACTCAGCGGGACCATTCGGCGCGCGCAAATCCCATGGCATAGAG
>CAYSCC010000115.1:0-5687 GCA_964429375.1 uncultured Chakrabartia sp. | reverse complement strand
GCCGAGGCGCAAGCAGAGGAATGGGTGATCGACAGGTTCGAGGGCGTCCGGCAGAAACAGGACTGAGCCTTGATGGCTGACGCACTTGCCCTTTTGCGGACGACATTCGGATTCCGCGAATTCCGAGACGTACAGCAACAGGTGATTGACAGGGTCCTGACTCAGAAGCGGACTTTGGCAGTCATGCCGACCGGCGCGGGAAAGTCGCTCTGCTACCAGCTTCCGGCACTTGCCCTCGGCGGCACGGGGATCGTGATTTCTCCGCTGATTGCGCTGATGCAGGATCAGGTGCGCGCCGCAACGGCCATTGGCCTTCGTGCAGCGGCGTTGACTTCAGCAGATGACAATCGCGACGAGACACTGTCCCGGTTTCGGGCGGGCGAGCTCGACCTGCTCTATGCAGCACCCGAACGGGCCTCCGGATCCGAATTTCGGGCGCTGCTGCGTGAAGCCCGCATTTGCCTGTTTGCGATTGATGAGGCGCATTGTGTCTCGGAATGGGGGCATGACTTTCGCCCCGACTATCGTGCGCTGCGTCCGTTGCTCGATGACTTTCCAGACGTCGCGCGCCTGGCGCTGACCGCAACAGCCGATGCGCATACACGCGGAGACATTCTGGCCCAGCTGGGAATTCCGGTTGGAGGCATGATTGTGGCCGGTTTCGACAGGCCGAACATCCGTTATGCCATTTCCCCCAGGCAGGGAACCCCGCAGCAGATTGCGGATGTGGTCTCCCACACGCCCGGTTCGGGCATCGTCTATGCGCAGACCCGGGCCGCCACGGAGCGGCTCGCGGAAACGCTGGCCAAATCAGGGCGACCAACGCGCGCCTATCATGCCGGTCTTGACCCTCAAGTGCGGGCCGGCAACCAGCATGATTTTGTCAGTTCCGAAGACATGGTGATGGTTGCGACGGTCGCATTCGGCATGGGCATCGACAAGCCGGATGTGCGGTTCGTGGTCCACGTAGGCCTGCCCAGGTCCATTGAGGCCTATTATCAGGAAACTGGCCGTGCGGGCCGCGACGGTGACCCTGCACTGGCGCAAATGTTCTGGGGTGCAGAAGATTTCGTTCGTGCACGCCAAAGGCTGAACGAAATCGATCCAGCCCGGTTGCAGGGGGAACGTGCGCGGCTTACTGCCCTTGCTGCACTTGTCGAAACGGCGGGATGCAGGCGATCGATCCTGCTTCGGCACTTTGGCGAGCAGGCCGCAGAACCCTGCGGGAATTGCGACAATTGCCTTGAACGGCCAGCAAGTGTTGACGCGAGCGAGACGGCACGGAAGTTCCTTTCAGCGGTCTATCGTACCGGGCAGAGCTTCGGCGTCGGACATCTGGAAGGCGTGCTGACAGGCGCATCGAGCGCGCGCACTGAAAGGCTGGGCCACGATATGCTGTCTGTCTTCGGGATTGTCGGACGCGAAGAAGCCCCTCTTATCCGGCCGGTCGCGCGCGCACTGGTCCTGCGTGATGCCTTGCGCCCCAACGAGCATGGCGGCCTGATGTTTGGCCCGGAGGCTCGGGCCATTCTGAAGGGTGATGCAAGTGTTGAACTCGTCATCCCGCCAAAACGGGAACGCAGGCGCAAAGGGCCGGCAAATCCTGTTGGGGATCCCGTGTTCGACGCATTGCGGGCGCTCCGACGCGACCTTGCCGAAGCAGCTGGCGTGCCTCCCTATGTCATCTTTCATGATTCGACCCTGCGTGAGATGGCACTGACACAGCCTTCGACCCTTTCGGAGCTGGGCCGCATCAGCGGCGTCGGGGTTCGGAAGCTCGAAGCCTATGGCGATGCCTTTTTGTCTGTTCTAAGGCGAGACGCGAGAGGATAGGGCGATGTTTCGAAAGCTTGATGAAAACATCATGGTATCTCCGCAGATCGGTACGGACGCCGTAGCGGAAGCAAAGACTCTTGGCGTCAGGCTGATCATCAACAATCGGCCCGAAGGCGAGTCGGATGATCAGATTCCCGGCGATGCGATTGAAGCGGCGGCCAGAGCCCAGGGCATTGACTATGTTGCCATTCCCGTTTCCCATGCTGGCTTTTCGGAAGCGCAGGTCAATGCCATGCAAGCTGCCCTTGAAAGGGCGGCCGGTCCGGTTCTTGCCTATTGCCGATCCGGGACCCGATCCACGCTGCTATGGGCACTCGCCCAGTCTGCACGTGGCGAACATCCTGATACGCTTCGGCAAAAGGCAGCCGCGGCAGGATATGATCTGGCCCCGGTGGCGACACTCATGGACATGCTTAGGGCCAAGGCATGAGTGCGCTGCTTCAACAAGGCATCTCCCTGGCCGCCATCCTTTTGTTGGCGGCGATTGCCTGGTGGCTGAAACTGGGCGGCGACGTTCGGATCAGGTCGGAAGAAGATGCTCGGGCGCTTGCCGATGCAGCAGTCTGCGGGTTCAAACCAGTGGACATTGCGCTGGACCGGGCCGGCATTGGCGCGCTGTTGAGGGATGCAGAAGGGCGCCAGATGCTCATACGGCGGAATGGTGCGCATTTTGTCGGCCGCCTGCTGGACAGGCATGTCGTTGCCCGGCTTGACAGGAACTTCCTGACCATTGGCACAGGCGAGCCGACATTCGGCGCAATCACGCTCGACCTTGGTCCCGATGCGCAATATTGGGCTTCCGGCCTGAGGCACCTGCAATGAACAGGCTCCCCAATCCTGTCGACTATGCGGTTCCGGCCTTTGTGCTGCTGATCCTGGCGGAAATGCTATGGGCGCGGTTTCGCGCACCAGAGAAATATGAGCCAAAGGATACACTTGTCTCCTTGCTCTTCGGCTTTGGCAGCACGATTGCCAGTGCCCTGACGGGTGCTCTGGTCTTCGGGTTGTCAGTCTGGCTGTATCAGTTCCGGGCCTTTACCATTCCTTTTGCATGGTGGGCATGGATTGCCTGCTTTGTGCTCGATGATTTTGCCTATTACGTCTTTCATCGATCGGCCCATCGCGTGCGCTGGTTCTGGGCAAGCCATGTCAATCATCATTCGAGCCAGCACTACAATCTCTCGACTGCGCTGCGTCAGACCTGGACCGGCTTCATTGCGGGGTCTTTCCTGTTTCGCCTGCCATTGATGCTGATCGGATTTCACCCGGCGATGGTGTTCTTTGCTGGTGGCATCAACCTGATCTACCAGTTCTGGATCCATACCGAGGCAATCGACCGCCTGCCGCGCTGGTTCGAAGCAGTGATGAACACGCCCAGCCACCACCGTGTGCATCATGCGACGAATCCGCGGTATCTCGACGCGAACTACGCGGGCGTGTTCATCATCTGGGACCGGATGTTCGGCAGCTTCACGGCCGAAGTCGATAACGAACCGATCCGCTATGGAATCGTGAAACAACTGGGGACGTTCAACCTCTTGTGGAGCGTGTTCCACGAGTGGGTGGGCATCGCGAAGGATTTCTGGTCCGCTCCGCTCAAGGCAAAGCCCGGATATCTGTTCGGCCCGCCGGGATGGAGCCATGACGGCAGCCGCGATACGTCTGACACAATCCGGCAACGGTGGCGGGAGCAGCAAGGTGGATGAATTCGATATAGTTGTGATCGGCGGCGGATCGGGTGGCAGCGCAGCTGCGGGTCGCCTCTCGGAAGATGGAAAATATTCGGTCTGCCTGATCGAGGCCGGTGGCAAGAATACCGATATTCGCGTCCGCGCCCCGGGCCTGTTCCCCTTCCTTCCGTCGAGCACCAACTGGCAGTTCGAAACTGTCCCCCAACCGGGCCTCAACGGGCGTACGGGTTATCAGCCGCGCGGCCGCGGGCTGGGCGGATCATCGGCTATCAATGCGATGGTCTATATTCGCGGTTGCGCCTGGGATTATGACAATTGGGCAGCGCTGGGCTGCGATGGATGGGCCTACAAGGACGTTCTTCCCTACTTCAAGCGCGCGGAAGGCAACGTGCGCGGCGCCGATGACTTTCATGGCGCCGATGGGCCGCTCACCGTCAGTGACCAGACTCATCCCAATCCCGGCAGCCTCCATTTCGTGGACGCCGCCGCTTCGTTGCAACTGCCGCGCAATGATGATTTCAATGGCGCCCGCTTTGAAGGGGTTGGCCTGTATCAGGTGACGCAAAGGAAGGGCGAACGGTGGACGTCGGCCCGCGCCTATGTGGAGGGGCAGCGCGATGCAGGCCGGCTTTCGGTTGAAACCGGGGCCCTTGTTGAAAAAGTCCTGATCGAGGACGGCCGGGCTACGGGTGTGATCTTCAGGCAAGGAAGCAAGCGCAGGACAATCCGGGCACGCCGCGCCGTGATCCTGGCAGGAGGCGTATTCGGGACCGCGCAACTGCTGATGCTGTCCGGGATCGGCCCTGCCGACCATTTGCGCGCTCATGGCATTCCCGTGCTCATTGACCGCGCCGGTGTGGGGGAGAATTTGCAGGATCATATTGACTATGTGGCCGGTTTTGAAACGGGCGGCAGTGTCTTTACCGGAACCAATATCAGGACGATCTTCCGCACGGCGGGCGCTCTATGGCAATGGATTCGAACACGGTCCGGCCCGATGACGACCAACTATGCAGAAGCAGGCGGCTTTGCGAGATCTGCGCCGGATGTGGCTGTGCCGGACATCCAGTTTCATTTTGTGCCCGCGATCCTTGAAGACCATGGCAGGGAGTCTGTAAGGCAGCCCGGCTTTTCGGGGCATGTTTGCGTTCTCCGGCCGGAAAGTCGTGGTACAGTGAGGCTGGCAAGTGCAGACCCGTCTGCTGCTCCTCTGATCGATCCCGGCTTCTTGACGGATCGCCGTGACATGGAGGTCCTGAAAAAGGGAGTCCGCCTTCTTCACAGGATTCTCACGTCTCCGCCACTGTCCTACCATGGCGGCAAGGATCGCCATGCGACCCCTCTCGACGATGACGATGCCCTTGAGCAGATGATTCGCAACCGCGCCGATACTGTCTACCATCCTGTCGGAACCGCGCGGATGGGTTCGGATGACGCAGCGGTCTGTGACACCCATTTGCGTGTTCGGGGCGTGCATGGACTCTATGTCGCCGACGCCTCGATCATGCCGCGCCTTGTTTCAGGAAATACAAATGCGCCATCGATCATGATCGGCGAACGGTGCGCGGATTTCGTCCGCGCAGATCTTGGCTAAGAGCCAAGGCCGGATTCGAGGCGTTTGGCTTTCGCCGCGCAGATCATGCGTCTGAATATGGTGGTGGTGGCCGCAGTCCTGAGGTATACGGTCTCGGTCGAAAATTCCCTGCTAACAGGGAAATTTACAGGGAATTCGACAATTTAAATACGTGCTGGGAAGGAAATTCCTCAGAATTCCTGGCGATTCCGGAAAAATGCAAAAATCGGAACAGGGAATTTTTTTGACCATAACAGGGAATTTCAGTTCACCGAACAGGGATCGCATTTGTTGGTCGTGGTGGCCCAACTGCGCGCGACTTGGGCCGCCACCACGAACGCGAAAATGGAAGTGAACGCGTCATCGATTCAGGTGAATGCCATGGCGATCTGAGCTGTGTGCGTGACTGCCGAATCGCCAAGAATCACTTGATTGAACTGTAAGAAAAGCCGGCAAAAAGAGAGAATGACGGAGGCCCTTGGTTCAAGAAATGCCTGATTTCCGTGACTTTATGAGCATTTGAGGGTGAAGCGAAAGGCTTCACCCTTTCGGAGCCAAAAAATGTGCATATAAGACCTGCCGGAAAG
>CAYSCC010000114.1:0-5709 GCA_964429375.1 uncultured Chakrabartia sp. | reverse complement strand
ATAGAATGCGCCATGCTGGTCATTGCCGTTGTAATCGGCGATCAAGGGCACACCGAGTTCGGAAAAAGCCCCCAGAACCGCATCGTTGGTGGGATTGCGGTGAGTGACCTCCTCGACCTTCAATGGTCCGTCGGCACCCCGAAGCTCACTCCTGCCGCCGGCATAGTTCTCGCTCTTGCGAAAATAAGGCGCGACATCCGCCCAACCCCAGCCAACTGCGCCAAGTTGGCTCCACATATTATAGTCCTGATGCTGTCCACGGACATACAGGAGCCCGTTTATGTTGGACGAGCCCCCCAAGCCTTTGCCGCGAGGAAGCAACATGCGCCGCTTGTTTATGCTTGGCTCCTCATCACCATGATAGTGCCAAGAATGACCCGGCGAGTTAGCCGTAACTCCATAACCTGCTGGCATGGAGAGTAAAAAACCGCGGCCATCAGCGCCAGCTTCGACCAGAACCACTCGGTTCCGGGGGTCTTCTGAAAGACGGTTGGCCAGAACAGATCCTGCCGAACCACCGCCGACGATAACAAAATCGGCCTCCATGCTGCCCCTCTTCTTCAACCCCAAGCCTTTGCTCAAAATGAGCGCCGTCGTCATTCCGGGCTTGGTCTCGCAACGCTATAGGTATTCCGACAATTGAAGGGGAGGTTTTCGATGCCCATTTTGAGCAAGGCGAGCGGTATCGCGGCAATCATTTCAATGGGCATTGCATCTGCATCGCTGGCAAGCGCTCGGACTCCATTGACGGTTGCGCCGCATGGGGCATCGAGCGCGACCCGCGCGGTTTTGGAAAAAGCGACGCAAAACCTGCCTGTCGAAGACAAGCAGGATTTCGACTTTGCGCAACGCGGTTTCATCGCAAGTTGGCCCGAGGCTATCATTCGGCAGGAAAATGGCCGCCCCAGCTTCGATCTGTCCGGCAATGACTTCATCGACGGCAAAGCTCCCGATACCGTCCATCCCTCACTGTGGCGCCAGAACCGCATTATGCGGTCAGAAGGGCTATTTCGGGTGGCCCGGGGCGTTTACCAGGTTCGCAACTTCGACAACTCGAACGTATCGTTTGTAGAAACTCCAAATGGCTGGATCGTTGTCGATCCGCTGACATTTGCCGAAGTCTCTGCAGCAGCACTGAAACTCTTAAAGCAGCACGCAGCCGACAAGCCGGTGCTCGCAGTGATCTACACCCACTCCCATACCGATCATTTCGCCGGGGCTCCGGGCGTAACGAGCGCGCGGGATGTGGCCGATGGCAAAGTTCAGGTCATCGCGCCAGTTGGCTTTGTGAAGGAAGTTGTCAGCGAATGGGTCATCGCCGGCACTGCGATGGGACGTCGTGCATTCTATCAGTTCGGCTATTTCCTTCCGCGCGGACCGCAAGGGCATGTCGGCATGGGCATGGGCACCGGGATCGCAGCCGGAAAGCAAGAACTCATTGTGCCGACGCTGGAGATCGAACGAACCGGCCAAAGTGTAACCATCGACGGGGTGGAACTGGTCTTTCATATGGCAGCCGATACCGAAGCACCTGCCGAGTTCGACATCTGGATCCCGCATGCAAAGGCCTTGCTCAATTCGGAGACGGCAACTGCGACGCTGCACAATGTGCAGACTTTGCGCGGCGCCAAAGTGCGGGATGCGAAAGCATGGGCTTCGCACCTGACCGAGGCCCTGCGACTTTGGGGTGACAAGGCCGAGGTGCTGCTGACTTCTCACCATTGGCCGCGCTTCGGCAATGACGTGATCCGCGCACATTTGGGCCATCAGCGTGATGGCTACAAGTTCATTCACGACCAGACCGTGCGACGGATGAACCTCGGCCAGACGCCGGACGAAATTGCCGAAGGGTTGCAATTGCCCTCAGCCTTGCGTCAGGACTGGGCGATGCGCGGCTATTACGGTACAGTTAGTCATAACGCCAAAGCCGTGTACGATCGCTACATGGGGTGGTACGATGGCGTTCCGGCAAACCTCAACCGACACCCTCCCGTTGAGCGCGCAAAGCGGCTGGTCGCCTCGATGGGTGGCCGCAAAGCGCTTCACCGCGAAACGCGCATGGCATTTGAGCGCGGTGACTATCGATGGTCTGCCGAGCTCGCTCACAATGGGGTATTTGCCGATGCATCCGACGCGGTTTCGCGGTCGCTTCTGGCAGACAGCTACGAGCAACTCGGCTACCAGTCAGAAAGCGCTATTTGGAGAAACATTTACCTCACTGGCGCACGCGAGCTGCGGCAAGGCAAGCCGGATAGTTTCCCGCAAACTGGGCCGAACTATCTGATGGCGGCTACTCCGTTGGGCGATTTTCTTTCGTATCTTGAGACGACGGTGTTGCCGGAAAAAGCCGGTGACACCAAGCTGGCGCTCAATCTTGTCGATACATCAACCAACGACAGCTTTGCAGTAACGTTACAAAATGCCGTTCTCGTAAGCGAAAAGGGTCAGTCAATTGACGGCGCCCCGACCCTGTCTGCATCCAAGCCGGTTATGCTGGGTATCCTTTTTGGACAGTTATCGCTTGATGCCATGGTCGCCGCAGGTCAGGCGAAGGTTGCGGGCGATCCTGCGCCGATCGTGATGCTGCCTAAGCTCCTCGAAATGCCCAAGCTCGATTTCAACATTGTTGAGCCGTAACACTTGACGGCTAAGGCCTGACGTCAGGCCATTTGTTCAAATATGGCTCTGAGGTCGGCCAGGTATTTCAGCGTGCTTTGTGTCAGGCCATGAAGGTCCTGATTGGCAACGTCGGTTGCCGTCACATAGCCGTGTTCCCCGCGCACGATCCAACCGCGCGCTATCAGTAGCTCCAGTTTTCGCCTGACGGTTTCGCGAGAAATGCCGCTGTAATCGGAAATCGACTGGAGGTTGATCGGCAATGGATCAATGTCCCTGACAGTCCCACCGACAAAATCCTCGTGACTCATGGTTTCGGGCACATGCGTTGCTGAGAACGTCCGTTCGCCGACGATCGCCATGATGAGGAAAAGATCCAAGTCACCATCGCAAGCCTTGCGGCATTCGATCATGTAGCGAATAAGCGCACCCGAGTGCCGAGCGTGGATCCTGCCAAAGTGCTTGTCAAAATCGCTTTCGGCCATTCCGTTCCTCTCCAAGGTCTTGAGATTTCTCTCATCCGCCTTACTGCGACGCGCGCCTTATCGCTCGGTCAATGATCCGCCGCAATTTCTCGTTTTAGGGCAGCTAGAGACCAAAACCCTCCTTAATTCACAACTTTAATCTGGTGCCATTGGCGCTGATTGGGAACAATAGGCACGGAATGAACGAAGGCGGTATTGGAAATTTCATGGCGCACCTGGAAATCCGAAGGATTCCGGTCTGACAGGACTTTGGAACACGGTTCCGCGCCGTCCGCCGCCCACCGCAGAAATTCGTCTCTGATCTGGGAGCACTCTGCACTAGGGACGCAATGGCCGGGCATTCGAAGCCCTATTCCCAATCGACGTGCGGACACGTTCTGGCTCAAATGAGGCAATGGCAGCTGGTTGAAAATCGACTTCGACACAGGCACAGTGCAGGTGTTTGCACCAATCGTTATTTCGAGCAGGCTTCGGCAGTCAGGAGATGATAAAGTGACATTTGACATTCCGACATATCCCTATCTGATCAAGGATGCGGTCTGCCTGGCTACGTCGTTTGAAGCACTTGATTGCGGCAATTTAGGAGCGCGCTGATGCTGGACGGCCGCAGGATTGTCATCACTGGGGGCGGTTCGGGCATAGGAGCAGCGACAGCGGCGCTTGCCCGGGAGCAAGGCGCACAGGTTTTCCGCGTGGATCTGGCCGGTGAGGCCGAACTGCAGATTGACGTGACGGACGTGGAGGCAAGCGAGCGGATTGTCGCAGCCGCAAATGCAGCAATGGGCGGTTTTGATTGCGTGGTCGCTTGCGCCGGGATCGTGCAGAGCAACGCGATTGAAGACTTTGAGGACGCCATGTGGGATCGCACTCTTGCGATCAATGTGACCGCCCCGTTCAAGCTGGTGCGCGCCGCTATTCCTTCGCTGAGAGCGTCCGGTCGAGGCCGAATTGTTTTGATTGGGTCGGTCATGTCGAGCTTCGGCGCGCCGGGGCTGGTCGCCTATGCCGCTTCGAAACACGCGGTTCTCGGGATGACTAAGGCCATGGCCAGCGAATTGGGTGTGCAAGACATTACCGTAAATTGCATACTGCCCGGAGCCATTGAGACGCCAATGACAGCCGGGGCGTTCAGCGCCGATCCCGCATTTGCCGAATTCTGGCGCAACAAGGCGGCGTTGAAGCGACTTGGTCAGCCGGGCGACATTGCCAGTGCAATTGCCTTCCTGCTTTCGGATGGAGCCGGTTTCATTAGTGGCCATGGCATCTTTGTGGATGGTGCGGCAATGTCCGCACCGTAACTACATTGGGATCTGACTTTGCCAGGCGCGACGAACTGATTTTTCCTGTGCTCCCAACAACGCAGAGATAGCACGCGCCGCAAAAATGTGAGTTGCCGTCTGGATCCGGCTGAGTCAGCCATAGCCCTTGCTCGGGGAAGAGGAAATCCAAGATCCATGAACGAAAGCTACACCTATGTCGTGATCGTCAGCGCACTGGCGTTGCTGGCTTATTATTTTACCCTGTTGAAGGCAGGCCTGGCGCGGGGGCGGTTCAAGATCGCAGTGCCCTCGCACAGCGGCCCACCCGAGTATGAGCGATATGTCCGTGCACATCAGAATACACTCGAACATCTGGTGCTGTTCCTACCGGGCATGTGGCTTTTCGCCTTCTCAGTCGACCCGCAGTGGGCGGCAGGGATCGGGCTGATATGGCCATTTGCAAGGGTGCTTTATGCGATCGGCTATCACAAGGCGCCGGAGAAGCGACTGGTGCCTCTCTACTTGTCGATGCCTCCAATTTACATCTTCGTGCTTGGTTCATTGATTGGAGGGATCCTGCGGCTCGTGAGTGGAGGGTAAGGATACCAACACTGAATAAGATCGGGCTCCGCTTCCATGAAGATTCTCTGGAAGCCGAATTTCTGGGGCCATTTGGGACCTGAGCCGTTTGCGCTCGTCCGCTTGCCGCTGTGGCTGAGGAAAGTGGACGACCTGGTTTTCGCCGGCTTGATTGAGGTGCCTATCTTAACTGCGAGTATCTCTCGGTCGTGCCTGCCCTAGGTATTGCTCGGGTTTCTGATATTTGGGCCGGAGGCACAGCATGGGAATTCTGGACAGGTTCCGGTTGGATGGCCAAGTGGCAGTCGTCACGGGCGCAGGAAAGGGAATAGGTCGGGCCATCGCGATCGGGTTGGCAGAGGCGGGCGCTGATGTGGCTATCGCTTCGCGGACCCAGTCCGACCTTGATGCTGTTGCGTCGGAAATCTAAGCACTGGGGCGCAGCGCCCTTCCGCTTGCGACCGATGCGACCGATCTTGCAGCGCTCGAACGACTGGCGGAGCAGACAGTTTCTCGATTGGGCAAGCTGACGATATGGGTCAACAATGCCGGCGGAATCCCAGACGGCACCCCGCGGTATCTGACGCGAACTCCAGAAGACAATTTTGACGCACAAATCGCGCTCAATCTGAAGGCGGTCTGGATGGGATCGACTGTCGCCGCACGCCACATGGCGAGTGATGGAGGAGCGATCGTCAATATTTCGTCCCGTTCGGCCTTTGGGCCGCAGGTCAAGAACGGGCCCTATGGCGCTGCCAAGGCTGCAGTGA